>JBCCRZ010000760.1:0-2879 GCA_039200855.1 Cyanobacteria bacterium P01_D01_bin.44
ATTATCGAACAAGCAGTCTCTACGGGGAAACCCGTTTGGACGTCAACAAAGCAATAGGTGAGGGATCTTTGTGTCTAACCCAGATGATTTAACAAAATTAACAGCAAAATCTAAGTATACCCCTAAAAGTGAGACAGAGAGAACTTTTAGCATTCTCGATGATTTTAGAAAAGAGGCTGAGAATACTAAATCTCTCTTGGTGAATGAAGACATATCCGTTCATCAACCTGTGTTAACCATGTCCTCAATTGGGCAATTGGGACGATTTGGGAATCAGCTTTTTCAGTATGCTTTCTTGAGAATTTGTGCAGAAAAGAGTGGGGCAACAGTAGAATGTCCTCCTTGGGTTGGTCAGACTCTTTTTGGACATAGCGATGCGTCTATTTCTAAGCGCTTACCGCCTGCAGTTGAGTGTAACGATGAGAGAGAAATTCTGTTTGATATCATTCCAGAGTTCATTCCTTTTCTAGAAAAATTAGCAAATGCAAAGAGTACTCGTGTTAGTTCAGAAGTTTTAGAAACGGGTTTATCTAATGTAGATCTTTGGGGGTTTTTTCAATTTAACACTCGATGCCTACAGTCTCATCGGCAATATTTTCGTTCTTTATTTCAACCCGTAAGCGATCTAAAATCAGCTTTAGAGCAGGGTTTAAACCGACTTCGCTCCAAAGGCAAAATGATCGTTGGGATTCACATTCGACGGGGCGATTACATGACAGAACCGAGGCTTGGGTTCACATTGGCGTTTCCTACGAAATGGTATTGCGAATGGCTTGACCAGACGTGGGACGAGTTAGAAGATCCCATCCTTTTTCTATGCAGTGACGATTTAGACAGTATTGTCCATGACTTTGATAAGTTTTCTCCTGTAACCTCAAAGGACTTGGCGATACAGCTTCCAGAGAGATTGAAAAATTTAGAGATAGCGTTTTACATTGACTTCTTTATGTTGAGCAACTGCGACGTAGTTGTTACCAGCAATAGCAACTTCAGCTTCGTCGCTTGTCTGTTAAATCAGAGAGCCAAGCTATTTGTTCGTCCATACTGGGATTTTTCTTCGAAGTTCAAGGTCTTTGACCCTTGGGACAGTGACCCGCTTTTGTGGTTAGGGAATAAGCAGCCCAAATTTTTCAAAAGTTTGTCTGATACTTTATATGTTACCTATACAACTCAAGGACTCTGGGCAATGCTCAAAAGCTTATTTATCTACTTCCCGCAGAGCTGTATCAAAGAGTGGGCAATTCGAGCATACCTGGGCTATCAAATCAATGGCATTTTTGGTGTGATTAAAAGCTTGTTGTACACATTCGGTTGTCGCGATGTATGGAAGAGAGACTGGTAACTAGCTAAAACAGCCAACGGTTATATTCGCTTGTAAATTCCGAATGCACATTTCTTTCTGATTGACAACCCCAGTCCTAAACGGCAGAACTGAGGCTGGGTAAAAGGCTACAAATTAAATATAGTTTGATTATAAGAGTCATCGCTGGTCTCATGCGATCGCACGGAGTTTATACAAGGATGTGCCGATGTCGCTAGCTTCTTTTTAGCAGGTAAACAAGAAATCATCAGGCATCGGCAAAGAGGGGACAACAGGATACGCTTCCTTATCGAAACTGTGGGGATCTGCCCCAGTCCTTTAATTTGAGATAATAACCCATGGCCATAGACTTAAAAGAGATCACAGGTATGTATGTTTTGGGTGATAGCCTCTCTGATACTGGGAATCTATTTACCCTAACAATGGAACAAACCCCAGTTTTTCCCTATGATAGGGGTCGTTTCTCTAACGGCTTAGTCGCTGTAGAATATCTGGCTGACAGACTCCAATCAAAGTCTAATCAAACCTTCGATTTGACTCCCTCGTTATTAGGAGGAAACAACTTTGCCGTAGGGGGTGCAACAACAGGACGAGACAATCTCGGCGAGGATGATTCAGGCATTGATTTGCCTGGCCTGCTTGATCAGGTAGAAGCACTTGCCCAACAATTAGAGGCAACAAATGTAGGATCAGCCGAAAAACTGGCTGATCCTAACGCACTGTACATCGCTTGGGCTGGTGCAAATAACGCTTTGGCTTATCTCACCGGCAATAACCCAGAAGATCCTGCCTTGCTATTAGAACAGGGGGTCGATGATTATGTTGACTCGATCACCCAGCTAATCGGCCTAGGCGCACGCAACATTGTCATTCCCAATCTACCAAACCTGGGTAGATTACCCAACAGTGGAGCCTTCCGAACAGATGCAAGTGCTCTTACCCGAATCTTTAATGGAGATTTAGCACTGGCACTTGGAAACTTAGACTTTGAATTAGATCCTCCGGACTTTACAGTTCTAGAGGTGGATCTGTTTGCTCGTAGTGAGGAAATAGCAGCTGATCCTCAAAGTTTTGACATCACTAATCTAACAGACCCCTTGCTTCCCTTGGTCGTCGGTGGTCAGCTTCCGACCGATGCCCCCGGATTTTTCTTTTGGGACGAGGTTCATCCTACCACTCAGGGCCATGCGCTCTTTGCTGAAACTATCTTCAATACCCTTACCGGCAGCGTGCCGCAACCATCCTTTAACGATATATTAGGAACGCCCGATAGTGATTTCTTATTTGGCACTCGGCAAGCAGACAACATTGATGGATTTGCCGGTGATGATAAGATCTTGGGTCTGGCGGGCGCAGACCGTATCGAAGGGTGGCAGGGCGATGATTGGCTATTTGGCAACAGCGATGACGACACCTTAAACGGCGGAGCCGGTAACGATATCCTTTTTGGAGGGGCAGGTGCCGATTTGCTCTTGGGTAAGTCGGGACATGACTGGCAGTATGGTGGACAAGGAGACGATGTGATAGTCGGCGGGGGCGATCGCGATCGGATCTGGGG
>JBCCRZ010000761.1:0-2857 GCA_039200855.1 Cyanobacteria bacterium P01_D01_bin.44
CGACCCGTCACCTACCCTACGAAGAACGTTACGCCCGCGCCCATCAGGCCAATATCAGGGCAGCAGATAACTACTGGCCTGAGCCGTATTCAGGGCGTCTCAGTCTCTTTCGCGCCAACGTTCAAATCTTGGACTGGCACTTTAGCCGAGCATTGGGGTGGCAAACCATTGTCAAAGATGGGGTGGAGATCACAACGATCCCAGGGCTCTTTGGCAATTTGTTTAATCAGCACTCGGGGCCACTGCTGGCCGAGCAGGTTAAAGCGCATCTTTCAAGACTTCAGTCAAACCTTTAGCTACCAGTCCCCCCTATTTATCATGACCGCTCAGTCTTCTAAAATCCTGCAAATTGTGCCACGCCTGCCACCCTACAGTGATGGGGTCGGAGACTATGCCAGACTGCTCGCCAAACAACTTTCTCAGGAACACAACCTTGAGACTGAGTTTGTCGCCTTTCGCCCCGGCACCAAAACGCAATCTGAGGTAGATGGCTTTCATACCTATCGGGTCTTTCAGCATACAGCACCAGCCCTGCTGGCGCAGCTGCCTAACGATATCAGCGGCATCATTGTTCACTACAGCAACTATCCCTACTTACAGGGCAAACTCGATGCCCCGTTTTGGTTAGTAGATGCCCTAAAGACACTGGTCGAACAGCTGCCTATTCCCCTGGTGGTGATGTTCCACGAGCTACCCACCTTGAAATGGAAACAGATTAGAATTCTCAACCCGATTCAAAGTCGAGTGTCACGGCAGCTCTGTCAAATTGCCACTACGGTGGTGACTGACAGCCACCACTTCAAAACTCAACTCGCTAAATGGACCAATACTCCAATCGCCTGCATCCCCGATTTCTCAACGATTGGCGAACCTCAACCCAGTGAGATATTGCCCCTCGATAGTCGTCAAAATCGGGCTGTTATTTTCGGTGGCTCCGATCGCAGGCGAGTCTATCAAAACAATCTTGAAAACCTGTTAAAGACCTGTCAGGCACTGAGCATCAAAGAGATCTGTGATATTGGCACTCAACAAAACCTGGACCCCGACATCTTCAAGCCTATTCTGCTAACCGAGATGGGGTTTCAACCCGCTGACACCGTCCGCGCTATCCTCTTAGATTCGGTGGCAGGGGTGATGGACTATTCCCGATTTCCAGGGGATCTCGGTAAATCATCAGTCTTTGCGGCGTTCTGCGCCCACGGGCTGATGCCGATCTGCACGACCTATAACCCGTCAGAGCCGGATGGGATATTTGAGGGACAGCAATATGCGATCGCAGGGCCCCATCTATCTGCCTGGACACACCAACACCGTCAGCGCATTGCTACCCAGGCCAGAGCCTGGTACTGCCAACACAGTTTAGACATCAACGCCAGGTTATTTGCATCCAGCCTTGCCCAGGAACATGCCGGTTAAAACACAGCAGAGAATCATAATGGCCCATCGTATTCCCATCTCTCAACCGTCTATCACCGCCCTAGAAATCGCCTGTGTGACCGATGCGATGCAGTCTGGTTGGGTCTCCTCCAGGGGAGAATATATTGATCGATTCGAAGAAACCTTTGCCATTTACTGTGGCACCCAATATGCCTTGACTACCTCGAGTGGCACCACAGCACTCCATCTCGCCCTGGCCAGCTACGGCATTCAAACCGGTGATGAAGTGATTGTCCCCAATCTTACGTTTGTCGCCACCGCCAATGCGGTCACCTACGTCGGTGCAACACCCATTTTTGTGGATATCGATCCGGAATCCCTCTGCATTGATGTCAAACAAGTTGAGCAGGCCATCACTGCCAGAACAAAAGCCATTATTGCCGTTCATCTGTATGGACACCCTGCCAATATACCTGCCCTCCAGGCAATCGCCAAACCCCAAGGCATTCTGGTGATAGAAGATGCAGCTGAAGCCCACGGCGCAACGATCCATGGCCAGAAAGCAGGTGCCTTAGGCGACTGTGGGGTATTTAGCTTTTTTGGCAACAAGATTGTCACCTGTGGGGAAGGCGGCATGCTCACCACAAATGACCCAGATCTCTATAAAAGGGCGCTGCACCTTCGCAATCAGGCGATGAGCCCGACTCAACGATACTGGCACACCGAAGTCGGTTTTAACTATCGCATGACCAATTTACAAGCCGCCCTGGGGTTTGCTCAACTGAAACGAATTGATGCCTTTATCCAAAAGAAAAAAGCAATTTTTGAACAGTACCAATATTATCTCTCGCCCTACCTCTCGCAACATTCAAATCTGAAACTTAACCGAACTGCGAGTTGGGCGGATAATGTTTTCTGGCAAATTTGTCTGGAAGTAGATGGTTGGACAGCATCTGAGCGAAACCGTTTCATGCAAGCATTAGCCGATCACGGCATTGAAAGTCGGCCTTATTTTTACCCCCTCTCTGATATGCCAATGTACAATGAGACCGCTGTCAACAGTACCCCAGTTGCCCATCAAGCGTCTCAACAAGGTTTAAACCTACCGTCTTTCTTTGAGATGTCCGATCAAGATATTGAGAACGTTTGCAGCGTCATTTGCGAATCTTTAAATCTCGATCTACCTATAGAGTTGCTACAAGGTGGTTAGGTAACGGGAAGCGATGCACAACCGCCTACCTTCTACCTACTTATTTGTGAAGTTATGCATCAAACCTTAAAGATTCTGAATCAAATCCTTAAAAGGAGATTAAAGCTTAGCCCTTAAGGTGTTTCCATCGATACATTTAAAGCTATCGCTGAGGCAATTTATAGTCATAAGCGTACGATATACGTTGCACTACATTGGTTGGGGGTTATATCGCTGTGACCCATTTATTGAGCGTCGAAAGAGAGCGACGGTAGACGCTTAGACAATGTA
>JBCCRZ010000762.1:0-2834 GCA_039200855.1 Cyanobacteria bacterium P01_D01_bin.44
CCGACCCGGTTTTGATTTCACCGGGGGCGTGCATCAGCTGGTCCCAGGTGGTGGTGCGAATTTCAATGCCTTTTTCTTTGAGGGCATCAGCGACGTGGGTGTCGCGATCTCGAGAGTAGGGCTCGACATCACGATTCCAATACACTGCGATCGCACCCAACCCCGCCGCCAGCTTTGGAATTTCTATCTGAGGCTTGCCTCGCACAATCAGCAGCTCACTCCCAGCTTCCTGGTAGCATTTTTGCAACTCGCCCAGACAACCGATCATATATTTCACCCGAGCCGGGGCGATATCGTCTCGCCCTAAGATGTCAGGATCCAGACAAAACACCCCCAGCAGTTTGGCAGTGCGATCGCGGGCAGCAGCTAATCCCAGATTGTCACTGAGCCGCAGATCACGACGATGCCAAAATAAAATCAAATCAGACATAGGGAGAGGAGTTACCGAACTTTTCGCGCAAATCCTTAGTATACCGAGTTACTGCTTGGGGTAAGAGATAGGCGTCGGAAGCCAGGGAATGAGGTAGATGGGTAGGGTGGGGCAGAAGGCGTTCACATTTCTCTCCCCCATCTCCCCCATCTCCCCCATCTCCCCTATCTCCCTATCTCTCTACTCTCCACCCTCTACCCTCCACCCTCTACCTAACTAGCGCGCCCGAATCACCGACCACCCATTCCCCCGAGCGCCGATTGATTCACGGGTAATCTGCCCAGACTCGACCGTGACATCATGGGTACTGGTGGCAGAACGCCCGTTGGGGCCTGTGGCAGTGCGAACAAAGGTGCCGTTCTCATCCTGTGTAGTGACCGTAGATCCGCTGTTGCCGTTGGAACCTGTGGTGGTGCGAATTAAAGCCCCATCTGCGACCGTGCGATTTGTGGTCGCCGTATTGCCGTTTGCCCCAGTGCGAATGACGTCCGCGTTGGCTGGAGCAACGACTCCGCCGAGAATAGACAGGCCAACACCGAGTCCAATGGACAGAAATGTAAAGTGCTTAACTTTGGTAAATAGCGTTTTCATAACTCTCAACCTCGTTAATGTTTGAGTGAATGCTTGCAAAGGAATACCTTTGCTCACAAGTTGAGTATGTCAACACAGCCCTGCTCGAGAGATGAACAACAGGTCACGATCCCGCTATGAAAAAAGTCATGCTTAAAACAGACCCAATCTTAAGGAAGTATTAAATTATACGCCAGGGCACTCTATGCACATGTACATAATATAAAATGTATTCAAATACACAGTTTGATCTCAAAGTCTTTTGGAATTTTGACAAGCGCTCCTTAGATTTGTGGTCGGCTGTTTCACACACTTACACAACATCAGAGGACCGAACATGCAACTATCCTATCGCGGCGCTCACTACGAAGCCCATCTCGAGCCTGTCCAAGTGACCGAAACCGACCAGATTGGGGTTTATCGCGGTGCGCCCCTCAAAGGCAAGTCTTATCGGGTACAGCCTCACCCACATCACAAGGTGAACCTCACCTATCGGGGTGTGAAATATAGCCACGATGTATAAACCTGCGGTAGGCTAAGCCGTTTTAGCAAACGTTTCTGTAGGGGCAAGGTGACAGCCACCGCGTCCCTATAGGGCACCCTCAATTTTGTTATTCAACCCGTATACCTCGCGGCTACCGGCAAGAGCCACTAAAGTCACCGCCCGCTCGTCACCGGGCTCAAAGCGGACAGCTGTCCCGGCTGGAATATCCAGTCGCATTCCTTTAGCTTGTTCACGATCAAAGCTAAGGGCTTCATTCACTTCAAAAAAATGAAAATGGGAACCTACTTGAATGGGGCGATCACCTTGATTCGCAACGTTTAAGGTAGCAGTGGGTCGTCCAGCATTCAGCTCAATATCACCCTCTGCGGGCAGCAGTTCACCAGGAATCATCTTAAACCTCCAATTTGACTGATTAAATCTTGCTGCATTTGATCTAGTCGGTTGCTAACCATCGGAATAGCTTCTTGAACCTCGCGTTTCAGAGTCGGGGTAGAAACCGTTTTTTCCAGTTTTTTTAGTCCCAGCAAGTGAGCCGCTTGTAGGGCCAACTCCGCTGGAATCTTAAAGTCAGGCACCACGCCAGTGCCTTCCCAATTGGAGCCAGTTACCGGGTTGATCGCCCGTCCCGTCGGCAAAAACATCCAAAAATGATCGTCCAGGCGAATGCCCCGACCTGGGTTGGCACCGCCGCCACTGGCTTCTCCGACAATCACCGCCCGCTTTAGCTGCTGCAGATTATAGGCAAATTCCTCAGCCGCTGAGAAGGTTTCGTTGCCGATCAGTACATAGACTGGGCGCTCCAGGTAGCGCTGCCCTGGCACGTAGGGCACGGTCCACCACTGCTGGGTGCGGTCTTCGGCGGCCCAGTACAGATCATTGAGGTGCACGGCAGGATAGTCGGGCAGCAAATAGCTACAGAGCAGCGCCACCATGCCCGGTGAGCCGCCTCGATTATGGCGAATATCAATAATCAGAGCGCTGGTCTGGGCCAGGAATGCCATCGCAGCGGCGGCGGTATCCCCGGCAAATTCAGGCGGTTCGAAGCTAAAGAGTTGCAGATAGCCAACGTTGCCTGTCAGGCGCTCTATTTTATTAAAGTCATAGTTGCGTAGCTGACTGAGCTGACGCTGCTCCGCAAGGTCCTCAGGGGTGGGCTCTGTATCTGCATCGAGGTGGGGCAACGGCTCGGGACTGAAGTGTATCTGCAGATGCAAGTCTTTGCTCAGGGTTTGGAGCTGGGCCGTAAGGGTTTCTGACAGTTGCAGACAACTTTTGAGGTCACTGTAGCCATCTTTAGCGATGCGATCGCGCAAATCCGCCTGAATCTTA
>JBCCRZ010000763.1:0-2833 GCA_039200855.1 Cyanobacteria bacterium P01_D01_bin.44
CCTATTGGCCCACAGGAGTCGAACTCAGCGAGGGGTGACGATGCTACCAGGCTAGTTTCTTAATCGCCGATCTCGCTCTATTGTAAAAAGGATGTCGCGATCGCTCCATCACGTTCAACTTACCGGCTGCCATGAACGATTATTCAAAATTTGCGGCTCTTTCACCAACCAGCTATGCCGACGCGGGTTTGGGACGTGAACAGTTTATGGACATGGGCATCCGCGAAATGTGGCCGTGCCTGCCCAGAATCGCCGGACCCGCCTACACGGTGAGCTGTCCGCCCGGCGATAACCTAATGCTGCACGCCGCCATCTATCGGGCGCAACCGGGCTCGGTCATTGTGGTGCAGGCGGGGAATGTGGACTACGCGATGGTGGGGGGAAATGTCTGTGCTACGGCCCAGCAGCGGGGCATTGCCGGATTTGTGATTGACGGCGTCATTCGCGATTTAGCGGAGGTGCGCACCGCTGGATTTGCGGTCTTTGCTCGCGGGGTATCGCCGGTTCCCGGCCAGAAGAAAGCGCTCGGCACCCTCAATCAACCCATCGTCTGTGGCGGCGTTACCGTGCATCCGGGCGATATGGTCGTAGCGGACGAAGAGGGCATTGTGGTAATTCCGGTTGCCCGGCAGGGAGAGATTTGGCAGTTGGCCCAGCAGCGAGCTGAGAAAGACGAGGCCCAATCGCTAGCCGATTGGCAAGCTAATCATCGTGCCAAAATCGACCAGATTTTGCAAAGCTTGAACTTTAAAGCAGAACAATAACGCTGACAGTTAGCGCAAAAACCGCAGGAAATCGCGCCAACAGTTTTTGGGATTGTGTTTGCTGATGGGCGCAAATCTTCACAGAAGATTAACTGAACAAGACGTAATTGTAATGGCGTGATCGGGTAAATTGCCGCCAATGAATTCGAGGATTGCACAGCGCAATAAATCACCTCGGCAAGTACTGTACTTAGAGTTACTTAGTTGCAACCAACTGTTGAGGAGAAAGTGCGATGCAATTTCCTGCAAATTTTAGAAAATAACTGACCAGAATTTTCTGGTGATTCTACTGACACCATGGGAAAGCTATAAGTTAAGGATGCAGGCCAGTCTGTTCTCGCAACTATCAATCTCTTCAGGCTTCTTAATCATGGACTTCTTGGATCAATTAGCTGCTCTTTCGACAAGAGCGGTCAAACAGTTAGAAAATCTTCAAACCGAGGAAGCGACAAAAATGGCTCTTGTCGCACCTTTCATCAACGCATTGGGCTATAACGTATTCGACCCGACAGAAGTCATTCCTGAGTTCGTAGCAGATGTTGGAGTTAAAAAGGGCGAAAAAGTAGACTATGCCATTATGAAGGATGGGAAAGCCATCATTCTCTTTGAGTGTAAGTGCTATGGAACAGATTTAGATTTAGTACATAGAGAGCAACTTTTAAGATACTTCCACGTTACAGAAGCCAGAATTGGAGTTTTGACTGACGGCGTTACTTATCGCTTCTTCACTGACCTTGAGGAAGCGAATAAGATGGATGAAAAGCCATTTCTTGAGTTGAATATTCTAGATCTAGATCGTTCTCCGATTAATGAACTTAAAAAGCTGACAAAATCTGCTTTTAATATTGAAGAAATGCTTCCTGCTGCTTGGGAGTTGAAATACGTCAGCGAATTCAAAAAGATCCTGAATCATCAACTCAAATCACCCTCCGATGAGTTTGTCAAGGTTATTGCCAAAGAGGCTTACTCTGGGATGATCAGTTCCAAAAAACTGGAGCAATTCAGAGAAGTTACCCTTCAGGCATTGAAGCAATTTATTAACGAGCAGATTAATAGCCGATTACAAACAGCAATGGAGAGCGTTGATGCGCAATCAGAATCAGATATCGTTCAAGATCAAACCTCAGAAGACACCTTAGAAGATGATGAAGGAATTGTGACAACGAACGAGGAGCTTGAAGGTTACCATATTGTCAGAGCAATTCTTTCAGAAGTAGTAGAGTCTGATAGAGTCACTCATAAGGACACAAAAAGCTATATGAACGTTCTTTTAGATAATAATAGTTGGAAACCGATTTGCAGACTACACTTCAATAGCAAATCCATCAAAAGAATTGGACTATTTGACGGTGAGAAGGAAGATCGAATTGTAATTGACTCACTCAGTGATATCTATCAACATAGCGAAAGATTGAAGGCTGCTTTTACAAAGTATGAACTGGTAGTAAGTACTGAGTCATAAGCAAGCTTTTTGTGGGAGCAACTTTTCACGTGGCAAGAGTGCGAGAAAAAGTGTGCGATCGCTGTCAAGCGTTGGCTAACACTCTCTATCGGGTACAAATAGACGCCACTGGCCAGTGGCGGTTTGTCTGTGACACCTGCTGGCCCACTGTGCAAAAAGACAATCCTCACTATGCCTATGGCGGTACCTGGAAAGCTCGCAAGCGACATTAGCAACTTCTGCAGAAGTAGCCTGTTGGTCAAGAGATTGCCGCGACAGCCAGTCGGACGGGCCTGATTAAGGGCAGAAACTTCCTGCGAGTGTTGGTTGGTTGAACACTGCGCTAGAGGACCACGACTGTATCACGACACGACTGTATATAGAGGGGCTGATTTCTAGCGGGCGCGTCATTTTTAAGACTCCATTGCCGATGGGAAGTTGTCGGGAAACCCTGAGTTTTTGGCCGACAGTTTTGCCTTTCCCTACGGGCGATCGCGCGGGTGCTCGAGCTACATTAGAAACATGGGCATCTTAAGTAAGGATCTTTACTTCCAGCCGCTTTTCTAATGGATTTTAGCTCGACTGATATTGTCAAAACCCCAGCTGTTCGTTGGTTGCGCCAACATCA
>JBCCRZ010000764.1:0-2833 GCA_039200855.1 Cyanobacteria bacterium P01_D01_bin.44
AATTGGCACCCGTCGGGAAGAAGCCTCTCAACGAGTGCGGACTGAGGCGACCAAAGCCAGCATCCGCATTGCTGTTAGTAGCTTGCTCTTAGCCATTGGCTACACGGTGATTGGTTGGATGGGGCTAAGACGCCTTTTATCGGCAGGTAGTTAACTCAGCGCTGCGATCATGGCCTGTTGCGCGACGGTTTGATACACGCTAGTCAAGTGAGCCATCACCGCTTGGGCATCGCTGGCTGGCAGCGGTAAAGTGCCCAAAACATCTAGCACGGTCTGATCAGAGGGCGTGATCACCACCAGGGCCGGGTCAAGGGGCTGTTCGTATTGCCAAAAGTCGTCAACCTGCAGCGGTGGGGCCGCCGCTAGGGGGGCTGCTTCTGTAGCGGTTACCTTGGGCGTATCGTCACTATCTGTCTGAATTCGGCGCTTTTGCCTGAGCGTTTCTAAAATTTTCTCCTTAGTTTTGCCGCGTAGCTGAAACAGCACAAAGGGATCTTCCCGAAAGAAATCTCCCAGCTGATAGTACACAGCGGCGATATGCTTACAAGGGTTTTTAGGGTCCGGGCAGCTACAGCGAGAATGCACATCGGACAGGGTAAAGGGAAACAAACTCAGCCCGTTTGCTGTGAAGACTGCTTCGATATCCGCAGGCATCTCCCCCGCCAATAGCTGTGCCGAGTAGAGGGCCTGCTGAGATAGGGTGTCGATCACGTAGTCCCAGTCTTCGTCTGAAAAGCAGTCAATCCAAATCGATAGCTCGTAGGGCTCAGCCGCAGTCCCCTGCACTTTGGCAAAGACTTTTTCTGCTTTAAATTCCAGGCTGAGGATATGGCCTTCCCGCGCATAGCGACGGCCCCGCTCTAAGCGTTTTTTGAACCGATAAGAATTCAGCAAATCAACCCACTGCTGGACCCACCAGGCTTCGGCGTCAATGCTGTAGGTGTCGGGTTGGGGGGAGGTATATGAGGCGGTCATAGGGTTGGTGGGTAGTGGGTGGTGGGTAATGGGGAAGGGCGAAGGGCGAAGGGAAAAGGCGAAGTGGGGTGAGTTACGGGTTACCTGGAGGTATCGCAGTTACCAACCAATCTAAACCCACCATCTCGATCGTTCAATAGGAAACCCATTGCGCCCAAGGCAAGATAATGTGGGTAATCCAAAATCCAAAATCCAAAATTACCCTGGCAGCTGACTCATTTTTTCTAGATCCAGCACCTCATTCAGCTTAGCTTCGTCCATCATGCCGTGCTCGAGGACAAGTTGGCGCAAAGATTTGCCAGTTTCTAACGATTCTTTTGCGATCGCAGCCGCATTCAAGTAGCCAATATGAGGATTTAGGGCGGTCACTAAGGCCAGGCTGGCTTCAGCGTAGCTGTGGCAGCGCTCAGGCTGGGCCGTGATGCCTCGCAGGCAGCGCTGGTTGAGGGCGGTGACGGTGTTGCCTAAAATCTCAATGCTGTGGATCAAATCGTAGGCGATCAGGGGCATCATCACGTTTAACTCTAGCTGACCGGCCTGGGCGGCCAGGGTAATGGCCTGGTCATAGCCCATCACCTGGAAACAGACCATTGAGGTCATTTCAGCCATGACGGGATTGTATTTGCCCGGCATAATCGAGGACCCCGGTTGGACCGCAGGCAGCTGGATTTCTTTGAAGCCGGTTTTGGGGCCAGAGTCGAGCAGGCGCAGATCGTGGGAAACTTTGGCCAGGTCCTGGGCCAGGTTTCTCAAGCTGCTGGAGACGGCTACAAAGGGGGCCATACTCTGCATCGCAGCCATCAGATGGGGGGCTGGGCTTAGAGGCACGCCAATCAGCTCAGAGAGGACTGCGGCCACCCGATGACGATAGTGAGGATGGGTGTTGAGGCCGGTGCCAGCAGCGCTGCCCCCTAGTCCCAGCACGGTTAACTCTTGAGCAGCGGTCTGGATGCGCCGATGGTGATCGCTGATAATGGTGTGCCAGGCTCGAAAGGTTTCACCCAAACGGACGGGGACGGCATCCTGGAGGTGGGTGCGGCCCGAGCGGACGACGGCTTGAAACTCATCGGCTTTGGTTTGGAGGGTTGCGATCGCGCCTTCCAACGCCGGATACAGCGTATGGGTCAGCGCCAACAGCCCGCCAATGCGAATTGCGGTGGGGATCACATCGTTGGTGGACTGGCCGTAGTTGACATGGTCGTTAGGGCTAATGCGGCTGTAGTTGCCCTTGGTATCGCCCACAATTTCGAGGGCACGGTTGGCGAGCACCTCGTTGACATTCATATGGTGAGAGGTGCCCGCCCCGGCTTGATAAACATCTACCACAAACTGATCGCGCAGCTTGCCTTTGAGAATCTCATCGGTGGCCTGCACGATCGCCTTGCTGATATCTGTCGGGATGCAGCCCAATTCACCATTGGTCAGGGCGGTGGCCTTTTTGATTAGCACGCAGGCATCTACATAGGTGGGCAGTGGCTTAAGCCCACTGATGGCAAAATTCTCAACGGCGCGCAGGGTTTGGATGCCGTAGTAGGTCGAGGCAGGGAGTTGGCGCTCTCCCATAGAGTCTTTTTCAAGGCGGGTGGAATCGGTCATAGGTGCGGAGAAAGGGACTCTGGCTAAAGGCATGGGAATACTTTTAATCGAGTGGATGCCCTTGGCCGAAATTTTATTTTAACCCCTGTGATCAAGCGGTTTCAAAGCCAAAGTATTAGATGTTAGGGCAAACGCATCTTAAATTTGTGGATGAGTCGCTGTCGGCATAGGGTTATGAGGATCCCCCACCCCGATAGCGACTCATGAAACTGAAGCCCAAGCAGAGTATTGCCGAGCATTTTGAGAACGTCGTAGATCCCAG
>JBCCRZ010000765.1:0-2828 GCA_039200855.1 Cyanobacteria bacterium P01_D01_bin.44
AGTTGTCCTCAAAGGGGAGTTGGAGAACACTTGCCACACGATAGCGACCGGCTGCTTTGCCCGCTGAGAAATCTAGTAGAAACTGTTGCATAGCGGCCATGCGGACTTTGCCCAGGTGCTCGGGGGAGGTAATGTCTCGCCAGACATAGCTGTTGAGATGTTGTTGCAGCTGGGTGATGATGTTTTCGTAGGTGGCCTGGATGCGGTTTGAGATCGCAGCCACCCCAAATTCGTAAATCGGGTCACAGGCAATCACAGAATGCCCCAGCTGCGTCATTTCTGCGGTGAAGCTGGCTGGGCCTGCCCCACAATCGAGAATCTGCCTCTGCCGATCGGCTTCGGTCAGGGCAAACATCCGGGTGTATTCTTCTAAGCAACGCCCCCAGGGCACTACGCTATCAAGTTGGATGCCCATAGGTTGCGATCGCTAGCTCACCCGACACTGGAATAAAGCGCCATCCAATCTGCTTGTGCCCGGATAAGTTCATCAATGACTCGAACCAAATGACCAAACCACACTCATTAGAATGCAAAGGTGCTACGCATGACCATCACAGCTTGACCGCTGATATAAACCCGGTCCTCGCTGTCGGATTCTCCATAGCTGACTTTTAGCACCCCACCGCGAGGCGAAACTTGATGGGCCAACAGGGTCGTTTTACCTAGCTTCGCTTGCCAATAAGGCCCCAGAGACGCATGGGCTGAACCCGTTACCGGGTCCTCATTGATGCCAACAGCAGGGGCAAAATAACGAGATACAAAGTCATAGTCACCCAAGCCAGACTCATTTGAGCCAAACTTATTCGAACCAGCTTGAGCCGTGACAATAATACCGTGCACTGGCAAAGCCTTCATCTTGGCAAAATTGGGCTGCAAATTGTGAACGGCTGCCTCAGACTGTAACTCAACCAGAAAGTTGGTATCGTTTTTAAGCACCTGGTTGATATTGCCATGACAGCAGAGGGCCGCAATCAGCTGTGGGGTCACATGGGTCCTGTGGACCGGCTGAGGTGGAAAGTTCATCTCAATCCAATCGCCTTTTTGCTGGGCGGTGAGCAAACCACTTCTGGTCTGAAATCGCGCCGTTTGGTCTGGGGCTAAGTGGCCCTCACTCCAAAGCACATAGGCACTGGCCAGGGTGGCATGGCCGCACAAATCAACCTCCGCAGCGGGGGTAAACCAGCGTAGCGAGTAGCCATCTGCTTGGGGGTAAAGAAACGCCGTTTCTGAGAGATTCATCTCAGCGGCAATAGACTGCATTAGCCCCTCGTCCATCGGCCCATCCGTCACACACACCGCTGCTGGGTTGCCCTTAAACGGCTGATCGGTAAATGCATCAACTTGAATAATTTCCATGGTGACTGAGTACTCAAGCAAAGTGAAATCCCCTGGGCAAAGATTAGCATCCTTGTTCCAGGGGATCCATATGTGGAAATGCGATGGGGTATCGATTTTTTCGATATTACGCCACCGATTCAGCCCAATCTTTTGCCCAGTTGAGATGCTTATGCACCTCATCCAGGGTTGTTGCTTCAGAATAAAGCCTTAGAACAGCTTCGGTGCCGCTAAAGCGGATCAGCAGCCAGCTGCCGTCTTCAAGACTAAATTTATAGCCATCAATGGAGAGTACATGGGTGACAGTTTTGCCCGCTACCATCTGCGGGGTTTGGTCCTGAAGTTGGGCCAAAAGCTTGTTGCGAACATCCATACTCGCCAGGGGCAGGTCGATGCGATCGTAGGCTCCGCTAAAGCCGGTTTTGTCTCGCAATAGCTGGTTAAGCTCACCGAAGTCCTTTCCGCTTTGCACCACAGCCTCCAGCAGATACAGGGCTGACAGCAGCGCGTCGCGCTCAGGAATGTGGTGCCCATAGCCGATGCCACCGGATTCTTCGCCGCCCACCAGGACCTGGGTTTCGAGCATACGATCGGCAATGTACTTGTAGCCGATGGGGGTCTCATGTACGGGCAACCCGTGCATCTCGGCCACGGCTTGCATCAAGTTAGAGCCACTGATGGTTTTGATCACTTCGCCGCTAAAACCGCGCCGGGACTTGAGGTGATCAATCAAAATCGGAATTAGCACCTGGGAGCTAAGGAAAATCCCTTGCCCATCCATGCCTGCGATGCGATCGCTATCGCCATCAAAGATCAGCCCTACGGCTAGACCGTCTGCCCCGGACTGATGACGGGCTTTGACCACCTTATATAGCTCAGGAATGTACTTGGGCAGAGGCTCGGGGGCACCGCCGTCAAAGAGGGGATCAGGGTTGCTATTGAGTTCATTGATCTCAACGCCCAGGATTTTTTCGAGACCGCCTGCGGCTGCCCCATGCATGACATCGGCAAACACCGTCAGCTCACCCGCGGTGAGGGCAGCTCGAATAGCGTCAATATCGACCATGCGTTGGATCGCCTGGCAGTAGCTGGGCCAGGGATTAAAACTATGGACAGCGCCGGGGATATCGGCTTTGGGGGCGTCTTCTGCCAAACGAGCCTCGATCTTTTTAGTCACCTCCGGCGGCACAGAGCCCCCAAAGGCCCCTTTAACTTTCAGGCCAGAATACGCCGCTGGGTTGTGGCTGGCGGTAATCACAATCGCCCCCAGAGCCGTTTTCTCATGCGCCGCCCAGCTAAAGGCGGGGGTCGGCGCAAAGCAGCTAGATAGCAGGACTTCGTAGCCCGCAGCAGCCACTGATTCAGCCGCTACCTGGGCAAACTCGGGCGACAAAAACCGACGATCATAGCCGACAATCACTGTACGGCTGCCAGTGCTTTCACCGTAGCAATCTTCTAAAACTTGGGCGGCGAGAGCCGCTACCTTGGCAACC
>JBCCRZ010000766.1:0-2824 GCA_039200855.1 Cyanobacteria bacterium P01_D01_bin.44
AACAGGTTGTTATCAAACAAAGCCGAGATGGCGGGCATCTGATTGTAGGTATTGGCTCGGGTAAACGAATAGCCGTAGGCCACCAGACCACTCAAGATGGCAAACCCGTGGGTTTCTAGCGATCGCAAACTCAATTTCAAAGACATAGAATTCCAAAGGCACCGACCGCGATGATTTAAGAATAGATTCCCTATGATTTCATATCCTCGCCCTTATAATGGGGGGACTTTACTCTACAGACATCCCAGGCAACCCGTGACTGCTACCCCTCTCTCTCCCAAAACCCCTTCCCCGACCTCCCTGGAAGCTCGACCTGACACGCTGGGTCGGTTTGGCCAGTTTGGTGGCAAGTACGTCCCCGAGACGCTCATGCCTGCCCTCAGCGAGTTAGAAGCGGCTTACCATCAATATCGCCGCGACCCTGAGTTTACAGCTGAGCTAGATGGGCTCCTCAAAGATTACGTCGGTCGCCCCAATCCACTGTATTTCGCAGAGCGGTTGACTGCCCACTATGCCCGCCCCGATGGTAGTGGCCCCCAGATTTATCTCAAACGAGAAGACCTCAACCACACCGGAGCCCACAAAATCAACAATGCGCTGGGGCAGGTGTTACTGGCCAAGCGCATGGGCAAACAACGCGTCATCGCCGAGACCGGGGCCGGTCAGCATGGTGTCGCCACAGCCACGGTGTGCGCCCGATTTGGCATTGAGTGTGTCATCTATATGGGCGTTCACGATATGGAGCGTCAGGCTCTGAATGTCTTTCGGATGAAGCTGATGGGAGCGACGGTCAGTCCCGTCAGCGCAGGCACTGGCACCCTCAAAGATGCCACCTCCGAGGCGATTCGCGACTGGGTGACCAATGTGGAGACCACTCACTACATCCTGGGATCTGTGGCCGGTCCCCACCCTTACCCGATGATGGTGCGCGACTTCCACGCCCTGATCGGCGAAGAAACCCGTGCCCAGGCCCAGGAAAAGTGGGGCGGACTGCCAGATATTTTGGTCGCCTGTGTGGGCGGTGGCTCCAACGCCATGGGCCTATTCCATGAATTTATAAATGAACCCTCGGTGCGCCTGATCGGCGTAGAGGCCGCAGGCGAAGGGGTAAACACCGAAAAGCACGCCGCCACCCTGACCCAAGGACGGGTCGGTGTCCTCCACGGGGCCATGAGCTATCTGCTGCAAGACGGCGAAGGCCAGGTAATCGAGGCCCACTCGGTCAGTGCGGGCCTTGATTACCCAGGGGTGGGCCCTGAGCACAGCTACCTCAAAGACCTGGGTCGGGCTGAATACTACAGCGTCACCGATGCCGAAGCCCTGGAAGCATTTCAACTCGTCTCTCGCCTGGAGGGCATCATCCCTGCCCTGGAGACCGCCCACGCCTTTGCCCACCTCGATAAGCTGTGCCCCCAGCTAGAGGGGAGCCCCTACATTGTGCTCAACTGCTCCGGGCGCGGCGATAAGGATGTGCAAACCGTGGCTAAGGTTTTGAAATTTGATTAGGGATTGAAGACAGGTAACGGGCAATGGGTAACGGGTAATGGGTAGTGGGTAATGATATGTTCACCGATTGCCCATTACCTATTACCGGTTATCTAAAACCAATTACCAGGAGGAATTTTGGATAATTTTCAGGTATGCGATCGCGACATTCCCTCAGATCTGCTCGATCGCTATAGGGGGTCGAGTGCGATCTCAGTTGATACTGAAACGATGGGGCTCAATCCCCACCGCGATCGGCTCTGTTTGATTCAGCTATGTGATACCGAGGGCTATGTGTCGGCGGTGCGCATTGAGCGCGGTCAGATGGCGGCCCCCCATCTTAAGCAGCTGTTAGAGTCTCCTAAAAGCCTCAAGATTTTCCACTTTGCCCGGTTTGACCTAGCAACCCTAAAACATTACTTGGGCATTTCGGTCAATCCTGTTTTTTGCACCAAAATTGCCAGTAAATTGGCCCGCACCTACAGCCCCCGCCACGGTCTTAAGGAGCTGGTCAGAGAGCTGCAGGGCATCGAACTGGATAAAACCGCCCAGAGTTCTGATTGGGGGAATGCGGCTAATCTCACCGATGAGCAACTGGCCTATGCAGCCAACGATGTGCGCTATCTCCATGACATGTCTGAGCAGCTCACCTCAATGCTCAAGCGAGAAAACCGCTGGGCCCTGGCTCAACAGTGCTTTAACTGTCTGCCCACCTTTGTGGATCTGGACTTGATGCAATACAAAGACATTTTTGAGCATTAAACGCTGCTAGTAGCTTGTCAGCCTTAAATTTACGGGTAAGACCGACGCGGGGACACGGCGATGGGGAGACGCGGGGACTTCATCTCATGAGCGATCTCCGCGTCTCCGTGTCCTCCCTTCTCCGCCTCACCCCCTCTAACCGAAATTTCAAAAACTAATCATGCCATTTCAAGCGGTTTCAGGGATGTCCTTTGCTAAGTCTAGCGATTTAGCCAGCTTGCGCTCTCGCATCAGCAGAAACAGCGGAAAGCCAAAGCCAAAAGAAATCAGAAACATGGCAGCAATGTAGAGCCCCCACAGTCGCATTTTTAGCCGTCGCCCTTCGGTGACGATGAGCAAAATGGCGCAAACGGCTCCTACAGTGACATCTACCCCAATAAAGCTAGAGGCTGGATTGGCATAGACCTGATCGATAAAGGTGACGATGTCAAAATTCAGAAAATTAGCCAGGGTCATGGCCCCTTTGGTGTCGGTGATAAACTGCACGAGATAGTAGTTGGTCCAGACAAAGCCAAGCACCGTTAGGGCAGCATAGATGGCCTGTCGAATGCGGTTCCAGAGCATGGGTCTCCCTTTG
>JBCCRZ010000767.1:0-2815 GCA_039200855.1 Cyanobacteria bacterium P01_D01_bin.44
GGGTATTGGGACTCAGGAATTTGACTTTTCCCTCAACATTGATGAAACCAATAACCAGGCCAGTGCTCACTCTGGTGGAGTTTGCCCTTACGAGACCGAGCCGGGCAAGGGCTGCTCTGATCAAATCACCTGGGACTTTGCTATTGATGCCGAGAGTTCATTTACCCACGCAGGTGAAGATTACACCCTAGAACTCGTTGGGTTTAGCGCAGATGCGCTCCGCAACAACGGCGTCGTTAATGAGTTCATCTCTCAAGAAGCGGGTACCAGCGAAGCTAGTCTCTGGGCTAAAATCGTCAAGGTCGAAAAGCCCACAGAAGATGTCCCTGAACCAGCTGCCCTGCTAGGTCTGAGCACCCTCGGGCTCTATCTGGTCAAATCGCGTCGCGACAAAGCTGCCGCAGAGATGGCGTAGCTCCTAACCTCGCTTCATGCTCCCGATCCATAGAGCACCTCAAGGGCACAGTCTCATAGGCTGTGCCTTTTTATTATTACCCTGGGTTCCAATAGCCATTGATAGCGTTGTCACAGATTCATCTCATTTAATTAATCACTCACTACGGGCCTCTTGAATAATTTGTAAGCTACCTCGCAGGACTAACGTTGCGATCGCAAGTCCAATGACGAGATCAGGGAGCTGAGCTTGCAAAAGTCTGACCAGCAACCCTGCGCCAATCACACCCAGGTTTGCAATCACATCGTTTTTTGAAAATATCCAACTGGCCCGCATATGGATTTCGCCCTGGCGATGCTGGGCCAATAGCCACAGACAAAAGACGTTAGCCGTCAGCGCCACCAGTCCAATCCCCATCATTAGGGTCGATGCGGGCTGGCTTCCTGAGACAAATTTGCGGATGACCTCCAACAAGACTAGGCCCGCAAGCGTCATCTGCAAAATACCGCTGAGATAAGCCGCCCGTTTTTTATAACGCCCTGAACGCCCCACAGCGTATAAGGAAATGCCATATACCGTCGCATCAGCCAACATATCCAAAGAGTCCGCAATCAGCGCCGTCGATTGCGCCAGTATCCCCGTAAACACCTCCAGCCCAAACATAGCTGCATTGATCAGCAGGAGATATCGCAGAACGCTTCGCTGAGCCACACTGTCAGCATCCATCTCACATCCACAATCTGACATAGTTCGTCCCTCGCCTCTCAACGCATCAGACAGTTTTAGCAGGCTTGTCCGTCTAGGAGATCATCCAGCACCGTATCCCATTGTGAAATGCGCTGCTGTACACACTCTTGAGTCACAAAATAGATGCTACTTAAGGTCACTGCGCTTTATATGCCAAGCATGGGGAGATGCTTTACACGATGATAAGTGAGCGCAAGCGCAATGCAGTGTTTTAGAGCGCGAGTGGGAAGTTTAGCCTCAACATTAAACACGATGGCTCGATTGCCCTCAAACTCAAACAGGTCGCCATACACCTCCCGATAGGTCTCAACGAGCTTCGTTTTGCAATGAAAGTAGATAGCATATTGGTCAGGAACACTGGGTTTCCAGCCAAGACGAATGGTGCTACCTCCTTTGACGAGATAGCTGGGCTGCCCCCATTTCAAGGTTTCTTCTAAAGTGCCAATGTCGTCTAAATCGGAGGCAACCTGCAAAATCAACGAGCGCAGATTGTGCAACTTCTCTCGCACTGGCTCAGGCACTGCTTGGAATGCCTCACTGACTGCTGGATTATCTATTTGGCACATCGGCTTAGCTGGCACTTCAAGCGTCAACAAACATAGGCAACAAAAATGCCATAGCCCAGGCACCAGATCTTCAAAAGTAGGCTAAACCTTATTCAGACCAGCGTTGAGCTAAACGTAGTCAGCGTCTTCCGAACCAAAGTCGCCCACTTCAAATGTTCTCACCTGAGCCTCCCTCGCCTCAATGAATCGATTGGTCGAGACACATTCAACGCCGGGCGGCAAAACCACTTCACATTTGTAATAGCAGGCAAATTGGCCATCTACCAGGCCAGAGATCTGGCTAAAGTCAGCATTGGCGACCTCTAATCTTTGCTGCCCATCTGTAAAGATTGCACCTTGGAAGCCGCCAAAGTAAGAAACTTTCTCACTCCCAATCACATAGAACCGGGCTCCGACGAGGTAGGCATAGCTAAAACTGGTTGCAGCAGATGTCACCACCGATGAGCAATCAGCCCCAGATAAATTAGCCCCAGCAAAGGTAGCGCCGGACACATCTGCCTCAGATAAATTGGCTTTAGCCAAGTTCGCGCAGGTAAAGTTACATCCGCTTACATTGGCCCCAACAAAATTTGCATCTGCCAAGTTGCACCCGGTAAAATCAGTGCCCCTTAAATCCGCTCCCGCGAAATTGGCCTTAACCAGATTAGACCCTTTGCCCACCAAGTTCGGCTGATACGCGGTCAGCGGCGTGCTAACAGGCGAAACCACCTGCAATTTATAACCACTACCCTCAGACACCACAAACCGACTCTCATTAATGATGGTTGGGTGAGCCGCATCCACAGCTGCAGCGTTGAGTCCAGGATAGTGACCAATAAACGTCGAGGCGCTGACCTGGGCACCGGACATTAAGACTTCGGCATGCTCACTATCGGGGGAGAACGATGTATTCAGCGGATCTTTATCAATGTGTCCGCCGAGCACGTAGTTTTGATTTAAAGAGGAGCCCGCTAAATTTGAGTCATCATCTTCTAAAACAACGAGCTTCTTAGTGCCATAGTTGGCTTGGGGCTGGGGACGTACAGCGTTAATGGGATTTAACTTGAGGCTTTCAGTTTTTTCCATTTTTATTAGGTCGCCATAGTTGTGAACACGTGGGAACTCACGA
>JBCCRZ010000768.1:0-2810 GCA_039200855.1 Cyanobacteria bacterium P01_D01_bin.44
CAGCATTTTTTCGGCCTTTGATGGGATTGCCGAGCGCTATGGCGTCGAAAAAATAAAAACCATCGGAGACGCTTACATGGCGGTGGGGGGGGTGCCTGATCCCATGGAAAATCATGCCGAAGCCGTTGTGAGCATGGCCATCGAAATGCAACAGGCCGTCCAACAGTTTTGCTCTATCAATGGTCAGTGCTTTCGCCTGCGCATCGGTATCCACACTGGGCCAGTGGTCGCTGGGGTGATCGGCGTCAAAAAGTTTAGCTACGATCTCTGGGGTGACACCGTCAACATCGCCAGCCGCATGGAGTCCCACGGAGTTGTCGATCGCATCCAGGTCAGCGTTAGCACCTATCAGCGACTAAAAGAGATTTTTAGGTTTGAAGATCGGGGTTGCATTACCCTCAAGGGGCGTGGAGAGATGCAAACCTACTTATTGAAGGAAGCCAGCCAGCCTTAATTTTGTGTAATACTGCGGATTGTTTCTAGCAACAAAAATTAAGTTTCTAACAACAAGAATTAAGTTTCTCTCATATGAAAACTGTTTTCTCCAAGGAAACTTTAGACTGTTGTTATTAGATATACAGGAGGCTACTCCCAATGAAATCAATGGTTTGGGTCCCTGAAGAAAAAGATAAGAAAGTCAATCAATACCTGGAAAACATCAACCATGCACCGTATGAAATGATTGCAGTGATCATTATGGGGCTTTTTTGCCTGTTTACCGCTGTGATTTTAATCGGTAATTTTTAGGGTATGACTTGCCGTTGAATCTTATCCATTTATTTTGGATAACGTCTCTAGAGACTTTTGGGGCATGACAAAGCCATGCCCCTTTTTGCAGTTTAACCACCCTTAAGACTTCCTATTCAAATACGCCCTGGGTCTGGCCACTTTGCTATCA
The DNA here is from genome assembly GCA_039200855.1 of Cyanobacteria bacterium P01_D01_bin.44. Taxonomy (GTDB): domain Bacteria; phylum Cyanobacteriota; class Cyanobacteriia; order Phormidesmidales; family Phormidesmidaceae; genus SIO4C1. Next base: position 899 of record JBCCRZ010000768.1, read on the forward strand.
ATAGTATAGAGGCATGTCTTGCCCTGTCCTTTTTGGTATGTGCTGGTAAATGCCTGAGATAGATTCACAGACCGTAGAACAAAAACGACTCAATACGTTACTGCGTGAAAAGCTTGATGCCCTAAAACAAACCGAAGCAGCGCTACGAGAGAGTCAGGAACGCTATGCGCTAGCGATGCAGGCGTCCCGCGATGGCTTGTGGGACTGGAATATCCTCACTGATGAGGTCTATTACTCGCCTCGATTTAAAGCGATCCTGGGCTATCAAGATCATGAAATGGAAAATCAGTTCAGTGCCTTTGAATCGCGATTGCACCCTGACGATCATGATCGGGTTTTGACGGCAGTGCGTAACCATATCGAACGTCGCGGTCTTTATGATGTGGAATATCGGTTGCGAACTAAACAGGGTGACTATCGCTGGATGTATGCCCAGGGGCAAGCGATTTGGGATGAAGCAGGTCAGCCGACACGGATGGCGGGGTCAATCAGCGACATCACCGACCGCAAGCAAACCGAAGCCCAAATCCATGAAATGACGCAAAGGTTAGCTCTGGCGACCAATTCTGCCAACATTGGCGTCTGGGATTTTGACCTGGTTGAAGACCGACTGATCTGGGATGAGCGCATGTACGAGCTGTACGGGATTACAGCAGAAACCTTTGGCGGCGCTTATGAAGCCTGGAAACGCGGCGTTCATCCTGACGAGATGAAAAGAGCCGACGGTGAGATTCAGGCCGCCATCACCGGAGAAAAGGATTTTCACACCGAATTTCGGGTGGTGTGGCCCGATGGACAGATTCGCTTTATCGAAGCCCATGCGATCACCTTGAGGGATGAAACCGGCAAAGCCCGACGTATGATTGGGGTGAACTGGGACATCACCGATCGCAAGCAAAGTGAGGACGCCCTGCGGGAAAGTGAAGCCCGCTGGCAGTTTGCCCTCGAAGGCGCAGGCGACGGGGTCTGGGACTGGAATCTACAAACCAATGAAGTCTTTTACTCCCATCAGTGGAAAGCTATGCTGGGCCATACAGACGATGAGGTGAGTAACAGCCTGGATGAATGGGATTCGCGAGTTCATCCTGAGGATAAAACCCGGTGTTACGCTGACATGAATCGGCACATGAATGGTGAGTCTCCGATTTACCAAAATGAACATCGGGTGCGCTGCAAAGATGGCACCCACAAATGGATTTTGGATCGGGGCAAGGTGGTCGAACGGGATCAAGCCGGTAACCCTGTGCGGATGATTGGGACCCACGCAGATATCACCGACCGCAAGCATGCGGAGGAGGCACTGCGACAGCTCAATGAAAGTTTGGAAACGAAAGTCCAGGAACGGACCCAGGAGTTAGAACAGCGGGCTCAAGAGTTGGAACGATCTAATGCTGAGCTAGAGCAGTTTGCCTATGTCGCCTCCCACGATTTGCAAGAGCCGCTGCGGACCATTAGTAGCTACACAGAGCTGCTGGCTGAGGAATATTGCGATCGCCTGGATGAGGAAGCCAACGAATACGTGGACTTCATCGTTGATGGAGCTACCCGTATGCAGCAGCTGATTAAAGACCTGCTGACGTTTTCTCGGGTGGGCACCCGGGGCAAAGAATTTGTGCCCACGTCCTGTGAGACCGTGATTCAGAAGGTGCTGGGCAACTTAAAATTGGCCATTGATGAATGTCAGGCAGCGGTGACCTATGATCCTTTGCCTGCGGTGGTCGCGGATGAATCGCAGATATGCCAGCTGTTTCAAAATCTGATCAGCAATGCCCTCAAGTTCCGCAGTCAGGACCCCCCTCGCATCCACATTTCAGCTACGCAGCGCGACGATGGGTGGGAATTTTGCGTTCGAGATAATGGCATTGGCATCGAGCCCGACTATTTTGAACAGATCTTTGAGATCTTTCAGCGG
>JBCCRZ010000769.1:0-2791 GCA_039200855.1 Cyanobacteria bacterium P01_D01_bin.44
CCGAAAACTGTTGGTTAAGCTGGTGCATCGCCTCAGGTCGAGAAGGCGCGACGGCTTCTCGAGGGTTGCTCGCTTCTAGGGTTTCTGCAACGGTTGTTTCATCAATGATTGTTTCATCAAAGATTGCTTCTTCAAAGATTGCTTCTTCAGCGGCTCGACTCATCTCGGGGGAAAGCCACCATATGCCCAGGGCAACGCCAGTGGTTAATCGTAAAAGACCCGTCGTTGATCGTAAAAAACCGGACGTAGCAGAGGCTGCTAACCGTCCTCGATTCATAAGCTCATGCATAGGTGATGCACATTATCCTGTGACGATAACAAGTAAGCTCGGCCCATACTGACCGTAACTTAGTATGTGAGGATGATATGAAGAGATTGTGGTTTTAAAGAGTATCTAAAATCACCTTTTTTCGCAAAGGGGGCGGCACGGGGTGTCGGGATCAGCGAGGGTTGTTGCGATCGCACTCTCCACTTCCGCTAATTTTTCCTGAGCTGCGCCACTGCTCAGGATCTCTCGGGCCTTTTCAAATCCGGCTTCTAAGGTTGGGGCCGCGTCACAGCGCCAGAGGTAAAAGCCTCCGTTCCAGATGGCGGAGTGGGTCAGTTCTAGGTCACCGCCAACCAGGGCTTGTTCTAGCTGAGTCATATACTGTGCAATGGACGCTAACGGCGGATCGACGGAGGTGAAGCCGTAGTCACGGGGGTGCAACAGCAGTCGCTCAAACTGGAGTTGGCCATCTTTGATCTGACCAAGGCCGATGATAGCGGTGCGATCGCGGGGTAAATCGCAGCTGCCTTCTAACCCTTTTACTGTCGTAAACAGAGCCGTCCCGCGCATTTCAAAGGTTTGTAGGGCCCGGTCTTCGGTGGGGGGATGGACAAAGCCGCTAACCAGATGGGCCTCGCCCCGGTAGGGTGACCACATCAGCTCGATGGTAGCCAAGGGGGGGCGCTTGCCGATTTGTTCGCGATAGGGCACCATCGCCTGGGCCTCGGGAAAATGATTGGGAATGTAAACGAATCCCAGGCCGGTTTGCTCAAAGACTGTTTGAGCCTGGGGCAGACTCAGTCGCTGCCAGGGTAGCCCCAGGGCCTGCCAAATCTCAATAAACGGTAGCCCCATTTTAGTGGGCATGCGCTCGCCGCCATGCATCACCACTGGCGCATTGGCCGCCGCCAAGATCAAGGCAGTCAGAGGGCCAATCGGGGCGGTCCGGCTGCGCCCATCGTAGGGAGAGCACAGTACCGTCACGGGCAGCTCCGATGGGATATCCGTCAGGGCTGGCCCTAAAGCATCGTAGCAATCTAGCATCCCGGCCAGCTCGGTGGGGGTAGGGCGCTTAATGCGGTGGGCAATCATAAAGGCCCCAATTTGAGCCGGGGTAGCCACTTCCGCTAGCATCAGCTGGGTTGCTTTTTGGGCATCCTCGCGGCTGAGGTCTTTAGACGTGTGACTACCACTGCCTACTTGCTTGAGGAGAGTCCGAAATTCGTCGCTCATAAATTGCGCTCCCACGCTCCTAGCTAGCGGCCAATAGCGTCTGCACCGGCTCAGAGGTCTCGGCCAGCTCTTCGACCAGACGGCAAAAATGCTGAATCGGCGGAATCCGCAGGCGGTCGCGGGTGGTCACCATATTTACATTTCGCATCAGCACGGGGGCATCGGTGCGACGAATCGCTAGCTCTGGATCGCGTTGGCATTCGGCCAGGGCAGACTGGGGCAGCAGAGCAATCATTTCACCCTGGCGCACCACCCCTCGAAAGGCGTCAAGGGTGTTGAGCTCCAGGGCGACCTTCAGGTCAGCGCCGATCCCTCGAAACTGCTCCTGGACGAGTCGCTGCATCCCATAGCCGTCTTTAAAGACGACCTGGGGATAGTCTGCAATGGCTGACCAGGGCACCACAGTATAATTAGCCAGAGGATGGTTTGTGGCCATTAAAATTTCGACCGGCTCCTCATAGAGGGGGGTGACGACCATCTCTGAGTTACTGGTCAGCATCGGGTTGTGCATCACAATGGCCACATCCACCAAGCCATCTCGCAAGACTTTGATTGAGCGGTCGCTCCCCAGGGCCGTGACCCTGAGCTGCACCTCAGGGTAGCGATGACAAAAGCGGGTAATCACTGACGGCAGTAGATGGGAACAGACCGAATGAATCCCGGCAATACAAAGTTCTGGCTGCTTGCCGTCCATCATATCGGCAATGTCTTGGACAGCCTGCTGCCACTCCTGACAAATCCGCCGCGCCCTGGGCAGGACCCGCTCACCCCCAATGGTGAGTTTGGCCTGGGCCGCCCGATGAAATAGGGGCATCCCCAAACTGTCTTCTAAGCTTTGGATTTGACGACTCACCGTTGACTGGGTAATGCCGCACTGCCGCGCGGCTGCCTGGAAACTGCCGGTTTCTGCGACCGCTAAAAAGGCTTGCAACTGCTCTACGCGCATAGACGATTTCCTAATAAACAAAGCCTGATCTAAAGCCACGGCTATACCAATGGGATCAGACTAAACGGCCTACTCAGCAATCGACGGAGGGTCTAAAGTAACGAAACACTTAGATTTAGAAAGGATCTACTATCTAGCACCTCTGCTGGCATCTCTAAGGTTTATTAACCTGAGGTAAAGCAGCAAATAGCCTAGGTTTAACCTACGCTCCAACCCGGTAAAAATAAGTAGGGTTTGATACAAGCGCCTCAAGAAAGACCTTAGATATCAATACTAACGCAGCTCCCTAATCCGGACAGTGCTGGGCCATCTGGCAATTTAGATTCAATTAAACGTCTTTGGTA
>JBCCRZ010000770.1:0-2788 GCA_039200855.1 Cyanobacteria bacterium P01_D01_bin.44
AGGCGGTTCACCCGGAGGCAGGCCGGGTGGCGATCGGCCAGAAGGTGACTTAGGAGAACCCATTGCATCCACCGAGGCCGACACCTCGGGCGTCCTGTGTGATGCCAGCACCAACGTGCTGAACGAGCAATTGGGTCTGCAAAGTGAGGCACAGTGGTCTTGTGCTGATGGGCAGCGGCAGCTGGTCGCAAACGGGGTCCCGAATCATCAAACGGGTGAACAGTTCGTGGGGGAGCGTAACCCCATTATGACCCACGAGGTCAATGTCGCGATGCCGCTGAATCCTGTTGCGCGTACGGGCGCTGGTCAGCGGATCATAGTACCAGCCTATGCGCTGAACGGGGTGTATTTTAATCCTGGGACGGGTGGGCGGTGTGCCTCCGATATCACCGATGTGTCTGAGTGCAGTTTGAGGCCTGGTAGCACTGGGGAGTGGAGTATGGAAGCACTAGGCCAATCGACCTTTGACTTTGGTGAAGATGCTAATCACGCCCATGTGCAGCGGGGTGGGGTCTATCACTATCACGGTATTCCCGAAGGCATGCTGTCAGAACAGAATTTGGCGGGCGAATTGATGCAGCTCATTGGTTGGGCGGTAGATGGGTTTCCGCTCTATGCGCGGTATGGCTACAGCGATCCCGAATCTAGCACAAGTGCCTTGCAGGCAATGGAACCTAGCTACCAATTGAAAGCCACGCCGGATCCAGATCGTCCCAGTATCGACCTCGTACCGATGGGTACGTTTTCCCAAGACTATGAATATGTTGAAGGTTCTGGTGACCTTGACGAATGTAATGGCCGTTTTGCGGTGACGCCGGAATTCCCGCAAGGCATTTATCACTACTACGCGACCGACACTTACCCCTTCGTACAGCGCTGCGTGAAGGGAACGCCCGATCCGTCGGCACGGCGTGGCCCACCAGAGGGTGGTGAGCCGCCTGAGGAGGGTGGTCCACCTCAAAGGAATGCCCCACCCGATTTTTCTGAGGCAGCAGAGCAACTTGGCGTCTCTGAAGCGGCGCTCAGTCAGGCCATCCAAGCAGCTGGGGAACGCCAAGCCGATCTCGCCGAAGTGGCAGAGGAGTTAGGTGTTTCTGAAGCGGATTTGAGGGAGGCGCTGCCACCGAGGCCAAACCTATAGATGATGAATGTCCTGTTGCAACCAGTACTATGACACAACTTTTTAGTTCGATTGAGGTGCCTCAACTCACCAGACTCAAGGTGGAGCCTCACCCCCGTCACGGCGATTCGACCCATACCCATGGGGTGATCGATCCAGAAATCGCGAGTTCTGCCCTCGGCATCTGGGCTGTGAAATGGTCTTTGGTCGGCTTGCTACTCACGGCCATTGTCCAGGCGGCGGTATTTTGGCTTTCGGGGAGTGTGGCTCTCCTGGCCGATGTGATTCATAACGTCGGGGATGCCATGACCGCCGTGCCTTTGGGGTTGGCGTTCCTAGTCTCACGACGAAAGCCAACACCAAGATTTTCCTATGGCTTTGCTCGATTGGAAGACTTGGCAGGGGTCATCATTGTGGCGATTGTATTGTTGAGTGCAATCATTACCACCTATGAGTCTGTAGAGCGATTTTACCATCCTCAGCCCCTGTATCATTTGGGAGCCTTAGCCATCGCTGGCTGCGTCGGCTTCATCGGTAACGAAATTGTGGCGGTTTTCCGCGTTCGGGTCGGGCGAAAAATCAATAGTGCTGCCCTGATAGCCGATGGCTACCACGCGATGGCAGATGGTTTGGTCAGTCTGGCGGTGTTGCTCAGTGTTGTGGGGGTTAGTTTGGGCTATGCCTGGGCTGATCCGGTGATTGGTTTAGCGATCGCAACTGTGTTGCTCAAAATTGTTTGGGAGTCGGGACAGACAATTCTGAGTCGCTTGCTCGATGGCGTGGAACCAGAAGTACTCGACTCCCTCCACCATGCGATCAGTCATGTGCCTGAACTTGAAACTGAAGCGTTCGCAAATCTGCGGACTCGCTGGCTAGGGCATCGGCTCCATGTGGAGATGGACATGATGCTACCGCCTAACCTTTCCCTCCAGGAAACTCAAGAGATTACGAATACCGTAGAAAAGCAACTGCAAGCCCATGTGCCTTATCTAGGTTTAACAGTGGTTAGAGCCGTACCTGGCACTGGAGGCAGGGGAGGAGGGAGCAGGGAGCAGGAGCAGGAGAACTAACCGATCGAGTCAAAGATTGGATCATTTATTTTCTGGAATTTCCTTACACAAATCATAGAATCGCTATGGGAGATTGATAATGCCAGTGCAACACAATAAACAGATCGGTCGGGGTTTGCGTGCAGCCAAGCTTACGATAGCCATGGTGCTTCTGATCTGGGGCTGCTCTAGTGGGGGGCAAAGTTTGCCAACCAATTTGGCGCAAAGTTCGCCAACTGCAACAGACTGCACACCCTCTGAAGCGGCTTTTGAGTTACACCTCGAGCCTGAGGCCGCTAATTGTACTGCTGACTTCCTTGAGGTAACCGCGATAGGTCTTCCTGATTTGACGTCTGGAAGTAGCGAAGATCTCCCGATGGTCGGCATCACATCCTGGATACAAAGAGTTGCGGTCCCCTACGATTATAATTGGCGGATTCCCCTTTCCCCCGCTTGGCTAGATGAACCTGTTGAAGCCAGCGCGCGTGGGCCCATAGCGGTTGCGGTTGATGGGGTGCCAATTTTCCATTACGAGCGACGACCCGATGTTTCAACTTCACTCGATAACTACGAGGAGCGTAACGATACCGTTGTTCAGGGCGAGTTAGACCAGTGTGGA
>JBCCRZ010000771.1:0-2785 GCA_039200855.1 Cyanobacteria bacterium P01_D01_bin.44
ATCGACGATATCTGCATTCAAAGGAGGCGCCGTCTGACCATTTTGAGGCATCGGCCGAGAGCCGTTGCTGGAGCCATTACTGGATGGCGGATTCTGGAAAGCGGTGACGCAGGCGACATCGTTCGCACAGCGGTAGCCAGCTCGTAGAGCCTGGTTGATTTCGACCACATGGTGAGAGAAGGTGCGATCGCCCTCATTAGCATCCGGTAGGCGATCGGCCGCCTGTTGGGTCGTAATCACCGCTCCCGAGGGCACATACTTGCCGGGGGGAATCTCCACATCCTGAATCAAGGCATGCATCATCACAATGCAGCCGTGGCCCACCTGGGCGTTGAACACCGTCGAGCGAAAACCAATAAAACACTCATTCCCGACGTAAGCCGGGCCGTGAATCAACGCCATGTGGGTAATGCAGGTGTCGTGGCCAACCCACACCGAGTAAGCTTGCTGGTCATCCCCCAAGACGCGGCCTTGCTCTAGCCCATGGATAACTACCCCGTCCTGAATATTGGTATTCGCCCCGATGTAAAAGGGAGCCCCTTCATCCGCTCGGATGGAAGTATTGGGGGCAACGATGACATTTTCCCCCAGGCGCACATCCCCAATCAAACTGCACTGGGGATGGACATAGGCAGACGCAGCAATCATGGGCTGATCTAGATCGCTATCCCAGGGTGTGGGTGGGGCGGGTTGATGACGGAGCGGCATGATACCTTCCTCGGTTCAAAGTTGAGTCGGATTGGGAGCATCCCCATAGACGGCAATGGGGTCAAAAGTCTTGGTCGTTTCCGTCAGCGCCAGCGCAATGGGTCGGTCAGCTTCAATCCCCTCCTTGTCGGGGGAAATCTGACGGTAAAAGCAAGAGCGATAACCCACATGGCAACTGGCTCCTGTCCCGGCTACCGTGACCTTCATCCACAGGCAATCCTGGTCATCATCAATCAGCAATTGCTGCACGGTCTGCACCAGCCCACTGGTGGCGCCTTTGCGCCAGAGCTGTTGGCGACTGCGACTGTAGTAGTGGGCTTCACCCGTTTCCAGGGTTTTCAGCAAAGCGGCTTCATTCATATAGGCGTGCATCAGCACCTCGCCAGTTGCAGCATCCGTGGTGATCACCGGAATGAGCCCATTGGCGTCAAACTTAGGAGCCAGGAGCATCCCTTCTTCGACAGCTTCAACTGAGGTGCGGGCAGCAAAGGGTGATGACATAGGACAGAGCGTAACAATGACAATCGCTGGTCTGGAGCAAATAGATGGTCTCAGTTGGGCTTAAAGAGCGTTGGTTAGTCGTTGATTTGGGAACTGCGGTAGCCTCTTTCTCGGTTTGCTTTAAGTTTGCAGACACCAACTTTACCGAGAGTTCATGTCTGTCTCAGTATATATCGCATATGGTGAGAATGATTATCATTCTTATTGGATTGAGGTTTTCTATATGCTCAGTTTTGGCAAATCAATCACTGCGCTCGCCCACAAAACAGGGGGTGCGATCGCCATCGGGGCAGTTCTGAGTCTATGCATCACCAATCCTGCCCAGGCGGCCACCTTTCGCATTTCATGGACGGGGCAAATTCTGGGTTACAGCGCTGAGGGTCGTTTCAGCTACGACGATACCCAAACCTATGAAAACGGCATTGTGCGAGGTAACGATTTAGAGGCGTTTGACATTGCCTTCTTTGATCCGCAAGGCAATCTAATCCAAGAATTTGAGGATAACCACCTCACCTATCCAGGGTTCAACTTTAATTTCGACACCCAGACGGGTGAAATTCTACAAGATGGCTCTTTCAATGAGCCGAATGGCATTGATATTGGCGAGTACACGCCCTTGTTCGATGACGCAGGAGAGTTCATTGGGGCAACGGGGTTAAATTTCTGGTCGGCGGCTCCGCTGACTCCAGATGGAGAACCCGTTCCCCATGTCCACCTGACTGATTTTGGCGATGAGTTTCCTGACCTGCCGGTAGGCTTTGGTCCCCATCTCGATGTTGCTTTCTTTACCCGTACGCGGGCACAGCTTCTGGGCGATCCGGGAGCAGGCGATCAACTTGGCCAACGGATGGTCGCCATCCAAGTACCCGAACCGGGTGCTTTAGTCGGACTGGGTGCGATCGCCCTGCTGGCTAGCCGTTTACCGCGCTCCAGGGAGCAAGCCGAGTCTGTTTGAGGGAAGACGATGCGCCGGTGAATCGTTAATTAATGGCGGCTCTGAGACGGTAATCCGTTAAAGCTATGGCTCAGCCAGCGGCTCTCTCACCTGGCGAGCCAGCCGCCACCCCAGGATAGAAGCATCGCAAACGCAATCGCGGCGATCGCCTGCCGCGCCATCAGCCCCACCGCAAATCGCACCGACTGTTCGCGGGCGATGGTGAGGGCGGTGACCAGGCAGGGCAGCAACACCCCAGCTAGGTACACACCCGTCAAGATTTGCAGGGGTGTGAGGACGGCCAAGGTGTCTGGTTCAGCAAAAAGCAGCAGTCCATCTTTGCGAATCGAGGCCAAAATGACGGGTACAGCCGCCTCTGGAGGCAGCCCAAACAGCCCCATCAGGGGATTAATCCATCCGGCCAGCATGGTGATCAGGCCAAATCCGTCCAACACCGAAGCGATCACCGTAATCACTAAAAAGATGGGAATCGCATTGGTGAAAAACTGGTGAAGGGTGCCCTGGGTTTCACGCCAGATAGCCGACCAGCGGGGCATTTCCAAAAACGTGCGCCGTTCGATCATCAGCGTATTGTGGGCTGAACGGGCGGCTTTAGGCGCAATCAAGCGGGTGTAGATCAGG
>JBCCRZ010000772.1:0-2780 GCA_039200855.1 Cyanobacteria bacterium P01_D01_bin.44
AGCTTCCCGAGGCCAAACTCAAGGCCATTCAGGGTCTCGGCGCAGGACATGTTACAAAGCTAATCCTGAAATTTGATCGGCCCTTCTGGTCTAAAGAGTTAGAATCGTGCCTGACGACCCTGGACACCCAATTGTGGTGGCGACCAGGTTGGAGACGCAACGATGAAGCCCCCGTGCTAACAGCCTACACAGGCGCGACGGGAGCCGATAGGCTCGGGGCAATGGGGAGAGAAGGCGCTATTCGAGCAGGCTTGCAGCATTTAGAGCAGATATTTGAAATGCCGTTGGCGGCTCGATTGCTGGATGCGCTGTTTGTTGATTGGCAGGCGGATCCCTATGCACGGATGGCTTACTCCTATGTTCCTGTAAATGGGATGGGCTTGCGATCGCAACTGGCCCAGCCGACTGATCAAGTTTTGTTCTTTGCAGGAGAAGCGACCCACCCGACCCGCGCAGCGACTGTCCATGGTGCGTTAGAAAGTGGTATCCGGGCGGCCCGCGAAATCCTATCTTTGAATACCCACAAAGCTGCTTAATAAAAGAGCCAATAAGCCATGCATCGTACAGTAAAACTAGGTCTCGATATCGTGATGGGAGCCGTCATTCCCATCCTCATCTTGAACAATCTGAATGAGCAGCTCGGGGCAGTCACCACTTACATTGCTGCTGCAATGGTTTCTGTCGCTTGGGTGCTGATGGATTTATGTTTTATCACTAAACGATTTAATTTTATTACCACCTATGTGGGGGCGTTTGCGATTGGGCGTGGTCTATTAGCCTTTTGGTTTGTCGATGGTATTCAGTTTGCCTTTAAAGATAGTTTGGGTGCTCTCTTGACGGCGCTGGTGTTTTGGGGGTCGATTGTGATTAGAAAGCCAATGGTGCAATATTTTCTAGTGCAGGGCCTGCATCCAACTTCACCACAGCAGGAAAAATCATTAAAAGCGTTGCTCAAAGAGTCGAGGGTCTATCGGGCACTCGTCAAGGGCACAAAAATTGTGTTGATGGTTAATCTCTTGACAGGGGTTGCAAACTTTTTCCTCAATCTCCAGATTGTGGTGGCTGATTTTGGGACGGTCATGTTCAATCAACAGGTAGCCCAGGTCAATGCCATCACCCGAATCGCGCTCACAATACCTGAATTTATTGGGATTTGGATTGCCGCCGTGTTCATCCGTCGGGCAATGTTTTACTATCTCCCGAAAGAGAGCGGCAAAGAACAAGATGACAGCGATTTTTGGGAGCTCTTACAGCTGCGTGAAGCTCAGAAGACAGCCATAGACTTATAGCCTCTGACACCAGATCCAAGCATAGGAAGCAGTGGACGTTCTTTCGGAAAGACTTCCCCATGGGTAGGGTCAAGCTCCAGATGAAAGGACTGGGCGATCGTGGCTAGCACTAGCACGGCTTCCATCATGGCAAAGCCCTTGCCAATACAAACCCGTGGTCCATCGCTGAAAGGGGAGTACACCCCGCGCGGCAGGCTCTTTTCAAAGTCATTGGCCCATCGACTGGGGTTAAAGACTTCGGGCCGTTCAAAATAGCGGGGGCATGGTGCATCACCCACTGGCTGCAAATCAGCGTGGTGCCTTTGGGAATGTGATAACCGCCAATTTGGCAATCTTTGCTTGTTTCTCGGGTGACATCGGTCACGGGGGGGATAGAGCCGCATGGCTTCTTTGATCACCATAGTCGTGTAAGGGAGCTGCGGCATATCACGAGAGTGTATTGATTTTTGGGTAAAGCAGGGCCAGCAGGAAAAAGGTTAGTCAGTGTCCTATTCCAATCTCAGAGCCGTTTGATCACGGCCTTGGACGCTTTCCATGGCAGATTCTACAGCGTTGGCGGCGGCTAGGATGTCGCGTTCTTCGCCGCCGAGATAGAGTCGCCCAAAGCTGCCGATTGATGAAATTTGCAGAATATTGATCAGGGCTGCTTTTTCGGCCTCATTGGCGGCCAGTGAGGCATAGGCGGCGGGCTCAACCTCAAGCACATAGAGGGTTTGCCCCGCCAGGATCATCTGCCCCCGGCGGGTGCGGTTGATCAGCTGCACATGGTGCGGGTCTAAATTTCGAATCACCTGGCTAGAGAGAATACGCGGCTTGAGACAGTCGCGCTGGTCGACCCCCAGGGCATCTAAAATAGCTCGCCCAGACGCTTGCACCTCCCCTTGCCGATTAGAATGGATTTCTAAGACCCCGTACAAGCGCTCTACTACTTGTACCCCAGGACGAACTACGGCAGCCTTAAGGGCTACATCTGTAATGCGGTTGATTTCAATACCGGGGGAGATCTCCACCCAAAGGGAGGCGTCGCCAGGAAGGGGTAAAAAACCGATGGAAACCGTACCAATATACGCTGCGTGCTGCTGTTGAAGTCGGTCGATATAAACGTAGCTGCGAAGTTCTACACCCAAGGCGATCTATGGAAAGGGACGGCTTGATTCTATCAGGAATTGGGGAAGGGGGAAGGGGGCTCTAGCGTAGCCTAAAGCCCAAGGGGCATTCAAGAAAAGCGTAGCCATACCCGCAGGGTTATTGCCCCTTGGGCTATGGGGGGAAGCGTTGCCCAATCTCCAAATAACCCATCACAAATGACCCATTACAATCATTGCCCCGTCCACTTTTGCAATCATTTTGCCCGGAAATGGATCTGTTTGGGACCGCTTGGGCATACCTGCTAGTTTGATTAATTTCTCAACATGCTCAAACTGCGGGGCTTCTGGCATCGCTTCAAGCAAGACTCGACGGGCCAGGCGTCGTTGCAGTGCCAGGGGTACC
>JBCCRZ010000773.1:0-2764 GCA_039200855.1 Cyanobacteria bacterium P01_D01_bin.44
GCGAGTGTCTGTCCGAGATGATTTCTTTACCAATGATGTTTTTGGTGAGGATGAGTTGGGCAACTCACTGACGGTGAGTGACAGCGGTCAAGATGATCTACTCACCGTCAATTTTGTGGGTGATTTTGATCGGCGGGATGATATCAAGAACCCGACTAAAGGCTTTAGGCTGTTATTTGGAACAGATCAGTCGATTCCTATTGGCGATGCGGATATCCTTTTTAATCGCCTCAGCGCTAACTATACCCAGTTTATCCCATTCAATCTGTTTGGCTTTACAGAGGGGCCTCGGACCCTGGTGCTCAACCTGCAAGGCGGGACAATCATTGGCGACACCCCACCCTACGAAGCCTTTAGCCTGGGGGGTTCTAACTCAGTTCGAGGCTATAGCTCAGGAGAGTTAGGCACAGGGGAGAGTTTTATCCAGGCAACCGCCGAGTATCGCTTTCCGATGTTCTCCTTTACTGCCCTGGATGACGATGTGGATGTCGGGGGCACCTTGTTTTTTGATTACGCCACCGACTTAGGGACGGGCGACGACGTGATCGGCGCACCTGCCGAAGCCCGAGACAAGCCAGGCGATGGTTTTGGATATGGTCTTGGCATCCGTGCCCTGACAGCAATTGGCGCGGTGAGGCTAGAGTTTGGCATCAATGACGAAGGAGACTCCGAGTTTATCTTTAAGATTGGCGATCGCTTTTAGAACCGACCCAAAAGCCTAAGGCGCTGTTAAGCAACAATCTGATGATTTGAGCTTGGGCATTTTCTTGACGGCATTCTAGCCTGAGCCCAGATTTCTCTTCCACGGGAAGGGTGCTCGCAGGTCGGGACGGGTTTCGATCTTTGATTGGGTGAGAGAATCTCAATCACTCAATCAAGGTAAATTGTTGGCAATATCCCTAGCTGCGTTTGTAGGAATATGATTCTTTAGAAATATAGCAGTATCAGGCACAGTGATCGCTCCCTCACCTGCGAGTTGCCTGAGACAGGATGCAGAAGGTAAATGTAATTTCTGAAACATCAATTTATCTTAAGATTCTCCATGCTGTCTAAACATAAATCGTGACTTAAGATTGAGACAAATTTGCATCGCAAACTGCCCGTCTGTCGTCAGTTTGGCAGATAAGCATAGACTCAGCTATATAGCTCCACCCGCGTCGAGATTGTTAGCAATCCTTCGATATCTTCATGTTTAAGGGAGAAACACGAAATGGTTCAAGCTCCAACCCAACCCACGATTTCTACGTCGGGATCACTGCCTGATGATGAGCTGCGTCGTCTCGATGCGTATTGGCGAGCCTGCAACTATCTGGCCGTCGGGATGATCTACCTGCGGGACAACCCATTACTCAAAGAGCCGCTCAAGGCTGAGCACGTCAAGCATCGCCTGCTGGGGCACTGGGGTGCATCTCCGGCCCTGAGCTTTACCTATATTCACTGCAATCGCCTGATTAAGAAGTACGATCTGAATATGGTTTTTGTGGCGGGCCCTGGCCACGGTGCCCCCGGCGTGCTGGGGCCAGTGTATTTAGAAGGCACCTACTCCGAAATCTATCCCGATAAGAGCCAGGATGCTGAGGGGATGCAGCGATTCTTCAAGCAGTTTTCCTTTCCCGGCTTCATTGGCAGTCACGTTACCCCCGAAACACCGGGATCAATCCATGAAGGGGGTGAGCTGGGCTACAGCGTCTCCCATGCCTATGGGGCAATCTTAGATAATCCTGACCTAATTACCTGCTGCGTGGTCGGTGACGGTGAGGCAGAGACGGGGCCGTTGGCTACCGCCTGGCACTCCAATAAGTTTGTTAACCCGGCCCGAGATGGGGCAGTCCTGCCCATTTTGAACCTGAACGGCTACAAAATTGCCAACCCGACCCTGCTGGCCCGGATCTCCCACGAGGAGCTGGAGTATCTGTTCCGAGGCTATGGCTATACGCCCTATTTTGTTGAGGGCAAAGATCCGGCAGAGATGCACCAAAAAATGGCTGCCGTGATGGAAGAGTGCATTCTCAAAATTAGAGAGATTCAGCTAGAAGCTCGGACCACTGGCAAAATTGAGCGCCCCCGCTGGCCGATGATTGTTTTGCGCACCCCCAAGGGTTGGACGGGCCCTCAAGAGGTCGATGGCAAAAAAGTCGAAGACTTTTGGCGGTCTCATCAGGTCCCCATGGGGGGGATGCACTCCAACCCCGATCATCTGCGCAGGCTAGAGGAGTGGATGCGCAGCTACAGGCCCGAAGAGCTGTTTGATGAAAATGGGGCACTGATCTCAGAACTGAAGTCTCTGGCACCGGTGGGCGATCGTCGTATGGGCTCCAATCCCCATGCCAATGGCGGGCTGCTGCGCCACGAGCTGAAGCTGCCCAATTTTCGCGACTACGCCATCGAGATGGAGCGGCCTGGCACCGTGGAGTTTGAGAACACAAAGGCGCTGGGCTTGTTTATGCGCGACATCATGCGCGATAACCCCAACAACTTTCGCCTGATGGGGCCTGATGAGACCGCGTCAAACCGTTTGCAAGATGTTTATCAGGTGACCAAAAAGGTCTGGATGGCTGATATCTATCCCGAAGACGAAGGGGGCACAGAGCTATCTCGCGACGGTCGAGTCATGGAAATGCTTAGTGAGCACACTTTGCAAGGGTGGCTAGAGGCTTACTTACTGACCGGACGCCACGGCTTGTTCCACACTTATGAGGCCTTTGCCCACGTGGTGGACTCGATGTTTAACCAGCACGCCAAGTGGTTAGATATCTGTCGCAAC
>JBCCRZ010000774.1:0-2744 GCA_039200855.1 Cyanobacteria bacterium P01_D01_bin.44
TACTGCACACCAACGCCATCACCGTCCACATCGACAAAACTGCGCTCAAACATTTCGCTATGGCCTGAGAAGACGGCCACTACCCCAAATTCCTCAAACAGTGGATGATATTGGCGCATCGGGGTGCCGCCCTGGCCACTAGAGAGTTCGTGGTTCATCTGAGGGGTGACGGCGGTTCACAGATCAGCGTCAGCGACTCACCGTTTGGATGCACAAATGACAAGCGATGGGCATGGAGCCAATAACCACAGTCGCCAGGGATGGCGGTGCCGTCTGGGTGAGGTTGGCCCCCTGCAACATAGAGCGGGTCTCCTAACAGGGGGTGACCGATGGCCGCTAGATGAATGCGAATCTGGTGGGGTCTGCCAGTGAGAATGGTGACCTCCAACAGCGTGGCATCCGGGCGTCGTTGGAGAACAGTACAGTCGCTATAAGCCTCGAGCCCATTCGATGTTGCCCCGTAGAGATAGCCCAATTGGGGATAGGGAATTTTGCCAATTGGGTGGCTAATGGTGAACCGGTCAGAGAGATCATTGTCTGGCCCAATCAAGGCTCGATAGGTTTTGTTGAGTTGGCGCTGGCGCATCTGCTGGCTGAGGTGGGCGCGGGCCGCCTTGGTTTTGGCAATCAGCATGATGCCTGATGTGCCCCGACCCAGGCGATGGATGGGGGCAGCCGTGGGATAGCGCTGACGGAGCTGCCACAGCAGGGTGTGTTGCAGAAAATTGCCCCCTGGTAGGACAGGTATACCGGAGGGTTTATGGACCCCTAAAAGACTGTCGTCTTCATAGAGAATGGCGATGTCTAGCGGCACTGGGGGCTCTTGCCAGGGGGGGCGATGGTAGCTGAGGTGTTGTCCGCAGACGAGTGGCGCATCGGGGGTGGTGAGCTGATTGTTTAATAAGACCTGGCCTGATTCGATACGCTGTTGCCAAGTGGCCCGATCGGAGTGGCGATAGTGATCGGTGTAGTAGTCGAGGACGGTTGAGGGTTGGGGGTTGGGGGGAATGCGATCGCAATAGACCCAACCCTGATTCAACCCGAGCGGATGAGCACGGGCCACCTCCATCGAGATTGCCCGCTGGGCTGGAGCCCGCCGTCTTGGAGTCCCCGGTTCGCTCAATGGCTGACCGCTGATGTTAACAACTGAGTAAAAGTTTATAGCTTTTTACGCAGTCACACCTAACCCCTGACCCCATCCAAACCGATCGTTTGTTCTACTCGTTTGCTCTACGGGAGAAACTCAAGTTTTCAAACTGGATGGGGTTTAGACCCTTGCCCGACGACGACTCAAAACACCCCCTCCAAGCCCCACCGTCAACAGAGCGGTGGGCAGAAATGGCTCGGGCACGCTGGCGGGCTCAAGGGAAGAGTCAGGGCGGAAGATCAGCCCAATTGGGCGTTGCAACGTGGGTTGATTGTTGGCCAGGAGGGTGCGCTGGCCGGAGCTGACATCAAACTTGAGTAGGGTGCCGACTTCGCTGTCGACATTAAACCCGACGGTGTACAAGTCTTTGTCGAGGCCAAAGGCAAGGCTACCGATGAAATTGCTGCTGGGGAAGGTGCCGGTGTAGTTGGTGTCAAACACTTGCAGCTCTTCACCGCTGTCAAAATCGTAGCGTCGCAGTCCGTTGGCAAAGTCGCTGACATACAGATCGCCGTCGTCTGGGCCCGTGGCTAGCCCCAAAAAGCTGACAAAGCCAAAGCTGCTGGGGAAGGGCTCAGGCTGGGGGATAAACACCTCCCCGGTCCCGGTGGCGATGTCGTATCGCAGAACCTGGCTGGGGAAGCCAAAGCTAAAGTCGGCTTGACCGTTGACCGCGACGCTGCCTTGGGTGGTGACATAGAGCCCACCATCGGGGCCAAAGAGCAAACCGTTGGGACCATTCAGCCCTTCGGGACTGCCGTCGCGCTCAGCGAAGACATCGACAAAATCGCCTGTGACTCCGTCGTATCGCAAAATCTGGTCGGATAAAAAGCTGCTGACGTAGAGCAGGCCATCGGGACCAAAGGCGAGCCCATAGGGACGAAACAGGCCACCCCCCGTCGCGAACTGCTCAACCAGAGCGCCGGTATCGGCATCAAAGCGATAGACGGCGGAGGTGTCGAGGGTGGTGCCGCTGCTGACATAGAGGTCGCCATCGGGGCCGTAAATCAGGGTGTCTGGGCTGACAAAATCATCAAACGGAGAGATAAATTCTCCTAAAAAATCACCTGTTTCTTCGTCAAATTCGACAATGTTGTTGCCGCTGGTGTTGCCAATCAGAACCGCTGCTGAGGTGGGGGTTGCGATCGCAGCCAAGGCAAACAAACTGCCAGTGAGCAACCGCATTGGAAAAATTGTCATTGGAATCAGGGGTGAAGATCTTTCAAATTTTGTGAGACCGTCCCTGGGTAAAGGAGTGTGACCTGATACAGAAAATCTTTCGTTTTCGAATAGGACAGTAATGAATGAGACCGTTTGTAGTGCTCAATGGTTTGGCTGTCTTTGTTTGCGGCTGCGAAGTGCAACTATAAACTTTCGATGAAGCTTATTCAAAGCTTTGGGCAAGGGTGACTTCGATTTGATTCGATCTGCTTCGGGCTATCTCGATTTGGGAAGGGAGGCTACGGCTTAAGTCTTTTACTTTCTCACTGGAGTTTGGATAATGAATCTCGGGTTTCTTTATCGACGATCCGGGCGTTGGCGGTCACTTGGAAGGTGCGATCGCGCCAGGCAATCCCGGTGCCACAGTAAGCCCAGA
>JBCCRZ010000775.1:0-2739 GCA_039200855.1 Cyanobacteria bacterium P01_D01_bin.44
CTGTGATATTGTGCTCAGCGAGCACACCTATGAGCTGTGCCACGACCATATTTGGGTGCGCGAACTGGATGTGATTCGGGTCAAAGGCAAGATGCAACCGGTCAAAATTTACGGGCTGATTGGCGACCGGGAGCAAGCCCTCGATGACAGTACCCAGGCTTTCTTAGCGCTCTACGAACAGGCCCGCCAGTCCTATACCTCAATGGCGTTTGACGAAGCGATTCAGCTGTTTGAACAGGCCCAGCAGATGCGCCCTGCCGACCGCGCCGTTGAGATCCACCTGCAGCGGGCTCAAGCTTATTTGCAAACGCCGCCGCCGCCCAATTGGGACGGGGTGCATGTGATGACAACGAAGTAAACCGATGACCCAAAAACTCTACGAAGGCAAAGCCAAAATCCTCTACGCCACCGACGACCCCAACGTCGTGCTGACCTATTTCAAGGACGATGCCACGGCGTTTAATGCTCAAAAGCGCGGCACGATTGAAAATAAGGGCAAGGTCAACTGCGCCTTCTCTACCCATCTCTTTAAACTTTTAGAGGCCAACGGCGTCCCCACCCACTGGATTGACACCCCCAGCGATCGTGAAATGCGGGTCAAAATCGTGACCATTGTGCCGCTGGAGGTGGTGGTGCGCAACCTCGCAGCGGGGAGCCTGTGCAAGCAAACCGGCCTGCCGCTGGGGACTGAGCTGACCCCGTCCCTGGTGGAGTTTTACTACAAAAATGACGACCTCGGGGACCCGCTGCTGACACGCGATCGCATCCGGGCCATGCAGTTAGCCTCGGACGAAACTGTAGAACAGCTGCGGCAGCTGGCCCTCAAAATCAACACGCTATTGACTCAGTTTTTTAGCGAGTGTCAGATTACCCTGGTGGACTTTAAACTCGAATTTGGCACCGACTCGCAGGGCACCCTGCTACTGGCCGATGAAATCAGCCCCGACACCTGTCGCCTATGGAATCAGGCCGAAACCGATATTAATCGCCGGGTTATGGACAAAGACCGCTTCCGCCAAGACCTTGGCAACGTTGAAGCCGCCTATCAACAGGTGCTAGATCGAATTCTGGCACATCCAATTTAAGTTTCTGCGGGGTCTGTGCGGTAGAATCTTTCGGAATGTGGAATCCTGTGTAGCATTTAAGCGCAGGAGCCGGTGTGAGGAGTATTTTTGGGTAGGAATGAACATGCGTTTTTCGCCAACTTTTTTGGCCTGTTGTACGCTGGGTGCCCTAATTGGCTTACCCGCTAAAGCGGAACCCCTCTCAGCGATTGAGACAGCCGCAACCCCTGCGTTAGACACGCTGACCCAGCCATCTGCACAGTCAGATATCCGGTTAGAGGGTCAGTCCGTCGCGCCAGCCTCACCAACATCGGTCCCGCCCACGGCTGTTGCAAGTCCAAATGTTGCCAGCCCAAGTGTTTCAAGTCTAAATTTTGCAAGTCCAAACCAGCCCGTCCCCAGTGAACCGCTTCCCAGACTTGCCCAGATTGATGAACCCGTTCCAGAACCTGCACCAGAACCTGCACCAGAGCCTGAGGCCGAAGACCCCTCTGAAGATAGACTGCAGCGCCTTTTAGAGGGCATCAACCGTGAGCCTGAGTCACCGGCTGATGCTGCGCCAGAGCCAGAGGCCGAAGACCCCACTGCGCCAGAGCAACCCCCTGCCGCTGAGGAAGCTCCGTCGGAGCCCCAAGCCGAAGAAGAAGCCCCACCAGAGGAAACCCAGGTCTTAGTTTCTGAGGTTTTAGTTGAGAGCGAGTCTGGGGAGCCCCTACCCGCAGAGCTTTTAGACAGCGTTTACAACGCCGCCATGACCCAACCAGGACGCACCACTACCCGGTCTGGTTTGCAAGAAGACATCAACAACATTTTTGCAACGGGCTTTTTTGCCAATGTGAGGGCGTTTCCCCAAGATACGCCCCTGGGGGTGAGGGTGACGTTTGTGGTACAGCCCAATCCGGTGCTCTCCGAAGTCGTCATTCGCGAAAATCAGGTGTTGCCCCCTGAGGTGATCGACGAAATTTTTAGTCCGCTCTATGGCAGAACCCTCAATCTGGTCGAGTTTCAAGGGGCAATCCTAGATCTCAACGACTGGTACCAGGAAAACGGCTATGTGCTGGCCCAGGTTACAGCTGCGCCCCAGGTTTCCGAAGATGGTGTGGTCACCCTGGTGGTGGCTGAGGGCGTTATTGAAGAGATTGAAGTTCGCTATATCACCCTCGAAGGCGATGACGTCGATGATGAGGGCAACCCCATTGACGGTCGGACTCAGCCGTTCATCGTTACCCGTGAGTTTGAGACTCAGCCAGGGGAGGTTTTTCAAGATAGTGCCATTCGGGATGATCTCCAGCGGGTGTTTGGCCTGGGCATTTTTGACGATGTGCGACTCTCCCTCGATCCGGGGGATGAAGACCCCCGCAAGGTCAAAGTGGTGGTCAACGTCGCCGAGCGTAACACGGGCTCGGTGGGTGCGGCAGTGGGTTTTAACCTGACCGGTGATATCTTTGGCAGTGTCAGCTATCAAGAAGATAACTTTGGTGGCAACAATCAAAAGCTACGCACCGAGTTCCAGCTGAGTTCCCGTGAGTTTCTCTTTGATGTCAGTTTTACAGATCCCTGGATTGGCGGGGATCCCAACCGCACTTCCTATACGGTCAATGGCTTTAACCGACGGTCGCGATCTTTAATCTTTGATGGCGGAGAGACAGACGTTGACCTGGCCAACGGGGACGAC
>JBCCRZ010000776.1:0-2733 GCA_039200855.1 Cyanobacteria bacterium P01_D01_bin.44
CAGCGTCCTGGTCTATCCCGGCGGTGCCCAGGATGTGTTTCGCCCCCATAGCCAGCGCCACAAAATCTACCTGGCTAACCGCAAAGGGTTTATCAAACTGGCCCTGCGGGAAAACGTGCCGATTGTGCCCCTGGTGGCCACGGGTGCCCACGACACACTGATTGTGTTAGGGGATATCTACAAACAGCTCAGGCAACTCCATGACTGGGGGCTTTTACCCTGGTGGCGAGACATCGACCCAGAAGTGTTTCCCATCTATCTAGGGCTCCCCTGGGGGCTGGCGCTCGGTCCGCTGCCCAATATTCCGCTGCCCGCCCAAATTTGCACCCATGTTTGCAAACCCATTGTGTTTGAACGCTATGGTAGAGAACCTGCACAGGATCTAACCTATGTAGGCACCTGTTACAAACGGGTAGAGCAGGCGATGCAAACTGCACTGGATGATTTAGTAAAGCATAGCCATACATCCTCGTAGGTTCAAGACTGGCATAATAGTATCGTCGGGTTTACATAGCTGCCCATGACCCAGCAACTGATAAATTCTGAGCCGAGTGATTCCGAGTTCGTCGTCGATGAGCTCGATATCAGCCACCTCACAATCGAAGACGACACCCCTGTGGATAATTTTCAGTCAGCACAGCAGCAGCGCCTCTTGGTAGATACTCTGTGCAGCAACGAGATTTTGCCGCTGCCTTTCATTGCCGAAACTAATGTTGGGCTGTTTTACAAGCTCAAAGGCGACCCGATTGTACCCGATATGCTGCTGAGCCTCGAGGTACAGCGGGCTGAAGATCTGAGCCAGCGTCGTCATCGAGCTTACTTTGTCTGGGAGTTTGGCAAGGTCCCTGATGTCTGTATCGAAGTGGTCTCCAACCAGGAAGGAGATGAACTCGGCCCTAGCCCCAAGTCAAGGCGCAAAAGAAAAACAAAAGGCAAAAAAGATATCTACGCCCAAATTGGCGTGCCTTACTACGTCGTCTTTGACCCCCTTAGGCAGCTTCAAGGCGAGGCCGACATGAATGGCGCACTGCTGCGCGTTTGGCACATCGTTTCGGGCCAGTACCAGGAGCTTACGCCTGAGTCAGGCATTACGGCAGTAGGTCAACCAGTCTTGCTAGAGACCCTTGGGATTGGGCTCACCCTATGGGAGGGGCCATTCGAAGAAGAGATACCAAGGCTGTGGCTACGTTGGTGCGACCCTCAAGGCCAGGTTTTACCAACTGGGGCAGAGGGCAAATATCTAGAGCGTCAGCGGGCCGACACTGAGCGTCAGCGGGCCGACCGCCTTGCTGAAAAACTTAAGGAGCTTGGCATCGATCCAGACGATGTTATTCCTTAAACTGTTGGGCGTAAAACTGTGAGTATCGTCCTTGTTTGTTCAACAGCTCAAAGTGGGTACCGGATTCAACAATCTGACCGTTCTCTAAGAACAAAATGCGATCGGCTTTGCGGACGGTGCTGAGGCGGTGAGCGATAACAAAGACGGTGCGGTTCTGCATCACCCGTTCGAGGGCTTCTTGCACCAGGGCCTCAGACTCAGAGTCGAGGGCGGAGGTAGCTTCGTCAAGGATCAAAATGCGGGGATTGAGCAAAATGGCGCGGGCGATCGCAACTCGCTGACGCTGCCCCCCGGACAAATTCACACCGCGTTCACCGACCCAGGTATGGTAGCCCTGGGAAAATTGCTTGATAAAGTCGTGGGCGTTGGCAATGCGGGCGGCTTTCTCGATGGCGTCATAGTCAAGGTCGGTCTGACCGTAGGCGATATTTTGGGCGATAGTCCCCGAGAACAGAGTGGTCTCCTGGGGGACAATGCCGATCTGATGACGCAGGCTGGTGATCGTGACATCGCGCACATCGATGCCGTCAATCAGCACCTGGCCCTTTTGGGGGTCATAAAAGCGGGGTAACAAATTCACCAGGGTGGTTTTGCCTGCCCCAGATGGGCCGACCAGGGCAATGACTTCGCCGGGTTGGACGAGCAGCGAGAGGTGGTGAAAAACAGATTTATCTAAGGCGTAGGCAAAATGGATATCGCGGTATTCTACCTTACCGGTGACATGGGGCATTGCGATCGCATCCCCCCGCTCCACCAAACTCGGCGCTTCGGCAAAAATCTCAAACACCCGCTCCACCGAGGCTTCGGTTTGCTTAAAGGCATTGTAGTGCTGGGTGACCAAATCAATGGGGTGGATCAGCAGCGCCACCGCCACCAAAAAACTGACAAACTCCTGGGGTTGTAGATTCCCCACGGCGATCTGCCAGCCCCCAAGCAAAAACAACAGAATGATGCTGACTGCCTCTAGAAACCCCACTACCGGGTATTGGATGGCGGTGAGATGCTCGGTGCGAAACTTGGCATCGCGGTTGTGCTCCGCTTCTTTGCCAAAACGATGAACCTCATAGTCTTGGGCGGCAAAGGCCTTGACGACGCGAATATTACCCAACACCTCGGTCATCAGCGAAGCCAGGTTTGACATTTGGCTTTGGCTACGACGCGACAGATCGAGCATCCGATTACCAAACTGCCCGATCAGCCAAGCCATCAGCGGGGCCAGCACAAACGCCGCCAGGGTCAGCGGCCAATTCAAGTAGAACATATAGATCGGAATCGCAATCAGCTGCAGCACACAGGAGATAAACTGTTGCGACATTTTGTAGATGACTTCGCCAATGCGATCGATATCTTCGGTGAGGCGATAGGAGAGATCGCCGGTCTGGGCCGAGGCAAAA
>JBCCRZ010000777.1:0-2726 GCA_039200855.1 Cyanobacteria bacterium P01_D01_bin.44
CCTATCGATTCACCCGATGCCCAAATCCAGGACTTCTTAACCCCTCAATGGTCGGTCTTGGCAGGCTTCAGTCTAGATTCGCCCGAGCAATTTCGGCCGCCAGCACCGCAGCCGTTTCTGCTCGTAGACGATGCCACCGTAGATCTGGAGGCTCAGACGATCGCCTTAGCAGACGGTACCGTTTTAGACATCAGCCCGGAGTTAGTCGGCACCATCATTAATCCTGACTTTATTGCTCAAGCCGAAACGGTGGTCGATTTTAGCGCGAATCTCACCGATGAAGAAAAGCTGATTGCGGAATTTTGGGAAGACGCCGGCGGCACCTCCTTTCCCCCCGGTACCTGGATGACCTTTGGCCAGTTTGTCTCAGCCCGAGATGACAACCCTTTAGATGAAGATGCCAAGCTCTTCTTTACGCTAGGCAATGCGGTCTTTGATGCGGGAATTGCGACTTGGGAAGCGAAGGTCACCTACGACTATGTGCGCCCGGTGCGGGCCATCCGTTCGCTGGGAGAACTCGGCCTCATTGGCGAGTTCAATGAGGATTTGGGTGGGTTTGCGATCGCCGCCTGGGCTGGCCCAGAAAAAGGCACTCAACCGATTCTGGCGAAAGACTTCACCACCTACCAGTTGCCAGGCGGCGATCCCTCCCCGCCCTTTTCCGAATACACCTCGGGGCACAGTGGCTTCAGTGCGGCCGGAGCTACGGTGCTGGAACTGCTGAGCGGGAGTGATGCCTTTGAGGCGGGGGTGACCTTTGAGACAGGAGACTCTCGTTTTGAACCTGGATTTACCCCTCAAGCAGACGTCACCTTGGCCTGGGAGACCTTTTCTGAAGCCGCCGATGAAGCGGGAATTTCTCGCCTTTACGGGGGTATCCACTTCGTCGAAGGCGATATCAACGCTCGTATTCTGGGTCAAGAAGTCGGGGCCGCGGTGTTTGAAACGGCTCAGTCCTTCATCAAGGGTCAGTCGCAACCGTTCCTAATTGGAACCCGCGATGCGGATGAACTCGTGGGTCGGGAATGGGATGAACAGCTTTATGGTCGAGGTGGCGATGATGTGCTCAGTGGTGGACTCGGCGATGACGGCCTTTGGGGGGGAGATGGTGACGATTGGCTGCGAGGTGACCTCAATAGTGCCGATTCTCAAGGGAACACCGGCGGTGATGACAGCATTTTCGGGGGTGCCGGGAGCGATCGCATCGGTGGCAAGGGCGGCAACGATCGCCTTGTTGGGGATGACGGCGACGATCAGATCTGGGGCGATGCGGGCGATGACTGGCTTGACGGTGGCGCTGGTGATGACTGGCTGCTGGGTGGCCGAGGGCATGACATCTTGCAGGGCGGGCTCGGTAGAGATTTTCTACTGGGCGGGCTTGGCAATGATCTTTACGACTACTCCGACTCCTCAGAAAGTCCGGTGGGTGCAGCAAAAGACCGAATCTTAGACTTTACTCAAGGCGAAGATAAGCTTGATATTTCAAAGATTGATGCGAATTTGCATACCCCCGGCATTCAACCCTTTGAATTTATTGGCACCGATGACTTTAATGCGGGGAATAATGGCCAAGTCCGCTACTTTAGCACCGGTAGCCGAGGCCGCCATACGATTGTGCAGCTGGATATCAAAGGGGACGGCCTCAACGCTGTCCTAGAAATTCTGTTGATAAACGTACCGTTCATAACAGCATCCGATTTTGTTCTGGGCAGCGTTTATGCTTAGTTAAGCAACTGGGACAACGGACAGTTACCGAAACATCTCAAAAAGTGAGCTTTAAGGGGCCTCTTCCCTAAGGAGATTGCCAGAAAAGAATTTACCGCTTGTAGGTTGGCGTCGAGGGACGAGACCCAACATTGCTCATATCTCTGTGCTGTTGGGTTTTGCTATCGCTGCCACCTAACCTACGCAAAAAATCGCCTGGATATTTTCTTTCCCAAAGATCCCCTAAGAGCTTTTAGGCTTAGCATCGGGACTGCTCTACGCTTACTTTTCCCTTAAAACTGTCGGCTTAGCCATAAACAGGCCCCCGCTCATCAAGCCTCCTCAAATTCATCTTGATGCATCAAGGTCTGCCAAGTACTGCGTTAGATATTGTGTGAGATCATCAATTAGCAAGTTAGCCCCCTGAATGCCGGGAAAGCTCCAATAGGTTTCGGTGACGACATGCACTTGATTGGTTTGAACGGCATGCAGCTGCTGCCACAGCGGATTGGTTTGCAGTTGGGCAAACATGTCTTGGGTGTCACCAAACTCAGTGCCAAAGACAAACATGATGTCGCCATCGGCCTTGTCGAGTTCTTCTAGGCTAATGGGGATGCGAGGGCTCCGGCGCAAAACCACGTCCTGCGCCGGGGGGCGCTGCAGGCCCAAGTCGGTCATGACGTCGCCCACTGGAGAAGATTTGACGTATAGAAAAATGCCGTCGGTGCGCACCCGAATATACGACACGTCAACGCCCTGCAGGCGATCGCCCAGGGTTTGCCGAAAAGCGTCAACCTTTTGGTCATATTCATCCAGCAGCAGCCCGGCCCTCTCAGTCTGGTTAACTGCCTCAGCTAGGGCTAAAAACCGATCTTGCCATTGGCTGACGCGGAGGCTCAAGCCCACCGTGGGAGCAATATTTGACAATTGGCGATAGAGCCGTCGCTGGGATTCGCTAATGATGATTAAATCTGGATCGAGCAGGAGGGTTTTTTCTAAATTGGGCTGCGTGAGATCGCCCA
>JBCCRZ010000778.1:0-2710 GCA_039200855.1 Cyanobacteria bacterium P01_D01_bin.44
ATCAGCCTGCACGCGCCCTATGCAGCTTTAGCACTGGCCAGCATCATTGCCCTATCTATGGTGGTAACCCGCCTATCATGGTCGGTGTTGCGGTCTTTTGAAACCGTCGAAGTTACCCAACGCCTCTGGGAGTAGTTGACGGATAAGTTTTAAGCGGCTCTCCAGGATTGAGGCAGCTCCCCAAATTCAAGTAACTCGATTGCGGTGGCGATGATCGTCACCGCAATTGTTTTGGGTCGAGCCGCCGCCAAAGACAGCTACATCAAGTAGCGCTGGGCTGTTCTCAACCGACGGGTGCGGCAGTAAAGCACCAGGGCCAGGGTAAGCTGCTTCATGACCCAGTACAAAACGGTGATGATAAAAAATGTGGCAACCATAATTGCAAGCGGTTGCTTGTGTAATAGACGCTCTACGGTTTCAATCACCAGCGTATCGGGGCGGGTCAAAATATCCCAACTGTTGAACCGCAAAAAACGACCAAGATAGATCCCGATGGCGGTAAGCCCATGCAGGGTCAACTCGGCCCAGAGAATCCAGGCTTGCTTGCCTTCGCGACTCAGGTAGCGCCCCAGGCTCACGAGTGAAGCCACATAGGCCTCAAACCCGATCAGCATAAACAAAAAATATTGGGGCACTAAAATCACTGAAATGGCCCAAATCGATTGTCCACCCCGAATATCGCGCACTAAATGGATAATATCGGTGAGCACGTAGGGGGCATTGGGCAAAAAGGCCACAAAGGTTAAAAAGCCAATCCACCAGGGCAGTCGACGGACGTGGGCCCCTCGACCGCGAAACAACCACAGGCTGAGGATGAAGGGCACCAAAGCCAAAAAGGTATTCCAGACCATGAAGCGGAGATTACCATAGGCGGCGTCAAGACCGTCAATAAGCCAGTAAAACAGAGGTGAATGCATGGTTTTGAGTCTTAAGTAGGGAAACCAGAAAAAAGAGAAACCAGAAAAAATAACAGAAGTAGATTAGATGATGACTACAGTGCGATCGCACCCCATTTCGGACCTCTCTAAAATTTTGTGCGCTAACGCATTCGGGCCTTTGCTATAAAATAGAGCGGTTGTATCCTGCGACACGAGAGCCTTGATTGAACGCTACACCCTGCCCGAGATGGGCGCACTTTGGACCGACGAGTATAAATTCAAAACCTGGTTGCAGGTCGAGATTGCAGTCTGCGAAGCCCAGGCAGAGCTGGGCCGCATCCCCAAAGACGCCGTCGAAGACATCAAGGCTAAGGCAGATTTTGACGTCGCTCGCATTCTCGAAATTGAGGCAGAAGTCCGCCACGATGTGATTGCCTTTCTCACCAATGTCAACGAGTACGTTGGTGATGCCGGACGCTACATCCACCTGGGCATGACCAGCTCAGACGTGCTCGATACGGCCCTATCACTGCAGATTGTGGCCAGCCACCAGCTGATTATGGAGCAGGTCGAAAACCTGATCCAGGCCCTTCGATACAAAGCCCAGGAGCATCGCGATACGGTGATGATTGGCCGCTCCCACGGCATCCATGCTGAGCCCATGACCTTTGGCTTTAAGCTGGCCGGCTGGCTAGCTGAGGTAATGCGCAACCGTGAGCGCCTTTGCCGCCTCGAAAACGAAATCGCCGTGGGCCAGATTTCCGGCGCAGTGGGCACCTATGCCAATATTGACCCTGAGATCGAAGCGCTGTCTTGCCAAAAACTCGGCCTGCGCCCCGACACCGCCTCGACCCAGGTGATTTCCCGCGATGTCCACGCCACGTATATGAATGCCCTGGCGGTCCTAGCCGCTTCTATTGAGCGCTTTGCGGTCGAGATTCGCAACCTGCAACGCACCGACGTCCTGGAGGTAGAGGAATTTTTCTCCAAAGGGCAAAAAGGCTCATCGGCCATGCCCCATAAGCGCAACCCGATCCGCTCTGAGCGGCTCACTGGCCTGGCTCGGATCATTCGCGGCAACGCCATGACTGCCATTGAGAATATGGCCCTGTGGCACGAGCGCGATATTTCCCATAGCTCCGTTGAGCGGGTGATTTTCCCGGATAGCTGCATCCTGGTGCACTTCATGCTGACAGAGATTACCAAGCTGGTGAAAAATCTGCTGATCTATCCCGAAAACATGCAGCGCAATATGAACCTCTACGGCGGTGTCGTGTTTAGCCAGCGGGTCTTACTCACCCTGGTCGAGAAAGGCATCGGTAGAGAAGACGCCTATCAGATTGTGCAGACTTGCGCCCACGAGGCCTGGAATACACCAGGGGGCGATTTTCAAAAGCGGCTGGCCAGTGACCCTAAAGTCACCGCGAAGCTCTCCCCTGAAGAAATCGAGGAATGCTTTAACCCAGCCTATCAGCTGAGGAATTTGGATAAAGTCTATCAGCGGTTGGGGATTTAGTCAGAAGAAGTGAGATGCTGCGCGGGGGTCCCTCCAAGTTCCCTTTCGGAAAGAGTCAAGCTATCCCTGGGAGGGACCATGGGGCTTCCCCCTGGGCAGGGCGAAACGCCGCCCTACAACCCCGCGTACAGTAGACCTCTCTGGGAGGGGACAGTCAAGAAAAAAGGCATCCTGTGCGGACACCTTACGTACTTGCCTACTGTGTATATCTACTTATCAGATCTGACCGCAGAGAAATTAGTCTTGTTCCTGACCTTCTATGTAATCCGTATCGTCGTCTTTGCTTTCAATTTCGTCTTTAAAGCCTCGCAGCGTC
>JBCCRZ010000779.1:0-2673 GCA_039200855.1 Cyanobacteria bacterium P01_D01_bin.44
TGGCCGCCCTCGTTACCCGTAACGCCATGATCGGAACAGCCAAAGTCCAGCCGCCTGGCTCACCGACCCCCCTCGCCACCCAGGAGTTGTTACGATGAATGGTCCCCACGACATGGGCGGCATGCACGGCATGGGTCCGATCCCTATCGAAGAAAACGAACCTGTTTTTCACAGCGAATGGGAAGCCAAAGTCTTCGCCATGAGTTTCGCCACCTTTGTTAACTACTTTCCAGTGGATGAAACCCGCCATGCGTCAGAGCTCATGCCCCCAGGAAAGTATTTAAGCGCTAGCTATTACGAACGCTGGCTATACGCCCTGGAACTGTTGCTGGCTAAACACAACCTGCTCACCCCAGCCGAGATCGAAGCCAAAATTACCCAACTCACTCAATCAGCCTCTTGACCCCCAGTCTCCCTGCCGACGCAATATATTGCGTTTCTACATCGCCCACGACCCTCTACCCACCACCCTCTACCCTCCCCAATAATGTCCATCAAAACCACCAACCAACCCATGACCGCCGCGACCGCCGAGGCCCTCCTGCGCGATGGTCTAAGTTGTCGTGTGGAGAGTGATGTGCCCGCAAAATTTCAGGTAGGTGATTTAGTCCGGGCCAAGGTTACGCACCCCAAAACCTACACGCGTTTACCCCGTTATATCCGAGGCAAGGTGGGAGAGATTGTCAAAGACCATGGAGTTTATGTGTTTCCAGACACAATGGGGCAACGACTCTCCACAAAGCCTCAGCATGTTTACAGTGTTCGGTTTGCTGCCCAAGAACTTTGGGGGCAAGAAGCCTCTGCCAAAGATTCTCTCTATATCGATTTGTTTGATGATCATTTAGAAAAAGCGTAAAGCCATGTCCCCGTCATCACCTAACTCAGTGTCCAAACACCCTGAAGGAGATCATGAACCTGTCTTCCGAGCCCCCTGGGAAGCTAAGGCCTTCGCCATTGTAAATCAGCTCACCTTGGCGCAGCACTGGAGTTGGCCGGAATGGACAGACACGTTCGCCCAGGAGATCTCGGCAGCGGAGTCGGATGCCACTGATACGAGCACCTATTACGAACGTTGGGTCAAGGTGTGTGAAGCATTATTAATCGAGAAAGGGATTCTTGACTCAGATGCGATCGCACAGCGGATTGAAGCCCTGCTCAGTGAACGTGAGATTAAGCATACCCACGAACCTCGGGAAGAATAAGTCCATGGTCATATCTTGACGTACACTCATAATCTCTTGGAATAGGGAGCATGTTATGGAACTTCCACATTCAAATAGAAAAGTAGTCTAACTAACAGAATTCCCCCTGGGTGACGGCGTTTAGTAATTTTATGGATGCCTGAAAAGCCATAGCTCCAGTTCTCTTGCGGTGGCAGGAAATAGGAGATTATTTTGCTTGGGCACGTCGGAATTGTTGAAGCGATTTCTTTGATAAGGACTTTAATAGCGGGTTTAACCGGAGGATTTAGACATGGTTGGCACAGTTAGCAAGACCCCAGAGGTGGTTTATGGTGCTTGTCCTCACGATTGCCCGGATACCTGCTCTATGCTCGTCACAGTAGAAGAGGGTCGTGCCACCAAGGTAGAGGGTAATCCTGATCATCCCTTCACCCAGGGGACGCTGTGCGGCAAGGTCAGTGATTATCTTGATCGCGTCTACAGCTCAGATCGGGTGTTACATCCTATGCGTCGGGTGGGTCCAAAAGGCAGCGGCCAGTTTGAGCGGATCAGCTGGGAGGAGGCCCTCAATGCGATCGCACATCAGTTTAAAACAACCATTGACGAGTACGGGGCCGAGGCGATTATGCCCTGTAGCTATCTGGGCCACGAAGGGTTACTTAATGGCCTGACGGTTGGAGATGCCTTCTTTAATCGCTTAGGGGCCACCGTGACCGAGCGCACCATGTGCATCTCCTGCACCAGCACCGCCTATCTGATGACCTACGGCCCTACCCACGGCACCGACCCCGATACCTTTCGCCATTCTAAATACATCGTCCTCTGGGGCTGCAATGCCCTCAGCACCAATGTGCATCTCTGGCCGTTTATTCAAGAAGCCCGGAAGAATGGAGCCAAGCTGGTGTCCATCGATCCGGTGAGAACGCGCACGGCAAAACAGTCTGACTGGCATCTGCCGGTGCGCCCTGGCACGGACGGAGCCCTCGCCCTGGGGATGATGCATGTGATCATTAACGAAGGGTTAACCGATGACGACTACATTGAGAACTATACCGTTGGCTTTGAAGACCTCAAGGCTCGCGTTCGGGACTATCCGCCCGAGAAAGTGGCTGAGATTACGGGCCTTGCCGCTGACGACATCATCATCCTGGCGAGAGAGTTTGCCACGACGCAGCCCTCTGTGGTTCGCATTGGTGTAGCCCTAGAAAAGAACGCCGGGGGTGGCCAGGGGGTGCGGGCCATTAGTTGCTTACCTGCCCTGGTCGGCTCCTGGCGACATCTGGGTGGCGGCATGTTGCAGGCCCCCATGTGGCCTTTCCCGATTCGTTGGGATGTGGTGCATCGCCCCCACTTTATTAAACCGGGGACTCGGGTCCTCAATCAGTGGCAGCTGGGGCGGATTTTGACGAATGAGGTGCCCCTCGACCCGCCTGTGAAGATGTTGTTTGTGTACAACTGCAACCCAGTTACCCAGGCAGCCGAGCAGGAGAAA
>JBCCRZ010000780.1:0-2673 GCA_039200855.1 Cyanobacteria bacterium P01_D01_bin.44
CAGCTGGGGGGAGCGCTCGATCAGGGTGACCGCCACCCCGCGTTTGCTCAGCTCATAGGCTGAGGCCAGACCCGCCAGCCCACCTCCAATCACCACTGCTTTGGTGGGGCGACTCACACGCTGGGGCAAATCGAGCGTATCGACCTGATGCTGGGTCGGCTCAGGTTTAGCAAAGCGAGAATAGCCGATTGCCCCACCTACGGTGCCCAAGCCACCTAGCTTAAGGAGGGTGCGTCGGGACAGGTTGAGGTCTTGAAGGGTCTCAAACGGTGGAGTCATAAACTAGGGGCAAATGGGCAAAGGACGGCTGTTTAAGGTATAAAGCTTAATCAGTGATGAATGTTTGTATAGGCTAGCATTAGAATTTTTCTTAGAGAATAAATAAATTCTGGTGATATCTCTCTTGCATGGACTCTCCCGAATGAAATATTGGCGCGAGAGCCTGGCCGTGGCTCAGCGAATTTTGCTAGAACTGCTGCGACGGCGGCGCAGTTTGATTTTTTGGGTAATTTTCCCGGTGTTGCTGTTATTCCTCAATGGATTAATTACGGCTGAGCGGGCCCAATTGGATTTACCCGATGCGTTTGAGGTGGTGGCCCCGCCCACCCTGGTCGGCGCAGCTTTGTTTTTTAGCTGCCTGGGGGGCAGCGTGGCGACGGTGGTGGCCGAGCGTGAGCAGCAAACCCTGAAGCGATTATTTTTATCGCCCCTGAGCGGGGTGTCTTATTTTTTGGGGATTGTGCTGGCCCATACAGCGATTGGGGTAGGTCAGTCGCTGGTGGTGTTTGCGATCGCACTCTTCTCTGGTGCCCAATTCACGGGCTCGTGGCTGCTGGGCATCGCGATCATCTGGCTGAGCATCCTGGCCTATGTAGGGGTGGGCTTTATCTTGGGCACTCAATTTGCCCGCCGTACCGAAGATGTCAACGCGCTGGTGGCGGCCTTTGGTGTACCGCTGCTGATTTTAGGCGGGGCATTTATGCCCACGTCGATTTTCCCAGATTCGCTGATCGAGCTGGCGCAGTTTAACCCGATCTACCACATGACCGAAGCCCTCACCCGTGGGTTAGCGGGCGAGGGCTTTGAGGAATTTGGCAACCATGTTTGGTTTTTATGTGGGTTTGCGGCCCTGATGGTGGGCAGTGGATGGGTGTCGTATCGGCGGATGTTGCAGTTGGAGCGGCAGCTTTAGGAGAGTGGAGGGTAGTGGGTAGTGGGTAGTGGGTAGTGGGTAGTGGGTAGTGGGTAGTGGGTAGTGGTCTCTCCACCCTCTACTCTCCACCCTCTATCCCTAACGGCGACGCTTGTAGAGATTGGCGGTGAGGAGTAGGGTACCTGCGATCGCACCGGGTTCGGGGACAGATTCGGCCTCGCTTTGGGGGGCTGTGCCAGACGGGGTTGGGGTTCCTGCTAACGGTGTCGCGGGGGTGCCGGTCAAGCCGGTTAAGACATTCTCTGTGGTGGCGAAGGCCCCTTTGACTAGGACCTGATCGGCGCTGGCTTGGGGCGGTAGGCTGCAGGCGGTTGGGGTAAACCGTTCTGAATTGCTGGTGGCGGAGGCAGAGGGGGTACCAAAATGCTGTACCCAATAGGTGCCATGGGTTGAGTCGGCGTTGTGAAATACGCCCAGGCCAATGTCAGTAAAGTCCTCGTTGAGAATATTTTTACGGTGACCCTCACTCGCTAACCAGCCGTTAACAACCCCCTCAGGGGTTGAAAAGCCTGCTCCCAGGTTTTCGCCAATGGCACTAAATTTATAGTCTGCCCCTGCAATCCGTTGGCCAAAGGTGGAGTTGTTGAGGCCGGTGTGGCTAAAAAAGTCATTATCTGCCATCTCTTTGGCATAGGTTTGGGCAGACTGGCCTAACTGATATGAAAACGTGAGGGGGTCCAGCCCTGCCGACGCTCTAGCATCGTTCGTCAGGCTAAGGAGATCCGTCACAAAACTAGAATACTGAGTTGTACAGGCCGTGGCGACTGATAAGACAGAGGGAGTTGGTGCCGCATCAGCATTTGCGCTGTTGCCACCGCCACCGCCACCGCCACCGCCACCGCAACCAGTGAGCGCTAGCCCCAGACCTAAAAAAATGGCACAAGTCGTTAATTTCATAGCAAGCTTTTGGCGCACTGATGGCATGCGCCTGTGATGTGTAGAAACAAAAATGAAAATAGGTAAATGCGAATGTTTTAAGGGCTGTCGGGCCTACGAAACCAACAGTTGAAGGAGCCCTACGGGTAGCACAGACTGAGTATGCCCAACTTGTTGTTAGGTATAAAGCATCAAGCTAAGTTTTTTGTTTTTAGTGAATTCTACGGAGAGCTTATATATCAATGCATCTAATTATCTTGAGAGAATCTCGGGGAGATTACGGGAAACCCGTCAAGCTCTCTCTTTACCTATCAAACACTCTTGAGAGGAAAAGGGTAGATTTACTGCGATCGCATGCTCAGCGACCCTGCAAATACGCCTGAATATGCTTGAAGGGCTTATGAAGATGGTGCTTGAGATTTTTGGCACTGGTGTCTTAAAAAGACTCAGCTAAAATATTGACAGTTCAAGGGTTATAAGCCGATGAATTGTCCAAAATGCCAAAGCCAGCAGGTGATCAAACGAGGATTAGACACGTTAAAAGACGGCACGTCTTTGCAACGGTATCGTTGCAAAGACTGCGG
>JBCCRZ010000781.1:0-2661 GCA_039200855.1 Cyanobacteria bacterium P01_D01_bin.44
CCGATTGGAGAAGCACCCTTCGCTGATTTTTTAGACAACCAAACCCAGCAAGACATTTCAACGGTGCTCAATCAGCTGTCGGGGGCCCACAATGAACTGTTGTCGGTAAAACTGAGTGCCTTTAGCCAAAGTCAACCCGATACGAATATCATCCCCCTGGATATCAACAGTTTATTTGTGGATATATTAGCCAACCCAGAGGCGTTTGGCCTGACGAATGTGACCGAGCCCTGCTTGATTAACTTTCAGCCCGGCTTCCAATTTGAGGGAGTGTGTGACAACCCAGACGAGTTTTTGTTTTGGGATGACGTTCACCCCACTGAGGCGGCTTATCAACTGGTGAGCGATCTGGCCCTGGCAACCCTCGATGACGATGCACCCCCTACCAGTGTGCCAGAGCCTTCATCTTTAGTCGCACTCTTGGGCTTAGGATTGTTGTGTCTCCGACAACTTTCCTCGCTTAAAACAAATTCACCCGGATAGGTACTGCGAATCAAGGCACCTTCCTCCACATTAGAGAAAGCAAAGGGAGAGAAAGCATAGGGAGGTGCATGATGCTATCAAACGTTCCAGAACAACGCATATTGAGCATCACGCATCAGAGGGGCCCACCTGCCAGTGAGTCGTTGTCGCCCAAATCTCAGCACCGCCGATAATAATGTCGCATACCGGATCTTTGACGTCGTAATAGGCTTCAACGTTATCGGCATGATATTTCGCCAGAGCAACTTTTACCTGGGCATAGGCGGTTGCCGTAGCCGGGAAAGCCCGCAGATAGTCTCGAAACAGCAGCGCATATCGCTGATTGGCTCGACCGGCTATGCGAACATGAACATTAGCGCTCAGTGTATTGACCGCAGGTTTAAAGATCCATTTAGCCCATTCGCCCACGTCCTCTTTAACGCCTGGCGGCAGGTGGTCTCGGTCAATATGCTTAACCCGGTCAAAGCCCGCCTGATTTAGGGCTGTTTCAACCGCATCTGTCAAGCTGTTGACCGTGATTTGGATATCGATACGGTCCTTAGCTGCCAGCCCAGGCACCGATGTCGAGCCGATATGATCAATCCGCAGTGCCAAATTACCCAATGCTTGCCGCAGGGTTTGACCAATCGCCAGAAACGTCTCGCGCCAGTTAGGTTGATAGGGTTTAATCTGAATCATTTGACCAAAAAGAGGCTAGCCAAGCCTGCTCCTCGGCTGTCAAGGCAGGCCCTGCAAGCGTTTGAAGATATTTCTACTGAACGACCCACAGCGAGCTGCTGTAATGCGTTCCTCTCAGTATAAGAGATAGGATTTTAGATTTTGGATTGGTGATCTAAACTCTAAAGACTTGCGGACAGCTCAGCTGATGGCTGGCGGGTTGCTTCACAGCTCCCTTCACACAAATGATTCAGAATCACTTCACAAACATCAACTGCCTCAATTTTGTCTGATGACAGGTATTCTCTCTGGCGTGAGATCAACAAAGGTCCTTCATTTGGATCGGTGGTGATGTGGCCGTGGGAACCCTTCACGATGCTCGCATCCAGCGCAGTGAACTCCATCAGCGTGCGGAAGCCGAGCTTTTTCTTGAGTAGTGTCGTCGCAATCTTAAGTTTGGGTTGTTTGATTGCTGGATCGATAAACATCTCGACCGGGTCGTAGCCGGGTTTGCGATGGATATCGACGGTGCGGGCAAAATCAGGGGCGAGTTCATCATCCAACCAATAGTAGTAGGTAAACCAGGCGTCGGGGGCTGCGATCGCAACCAGTTCACCCGAACGCGGATGATCCAGATGATGCTCACGCTTGCCACTCTCATCGAGCACCTGGGCAACACCCTCAACTTTTTCTAACAGTGCTTTGATCTGGGGAATATCGGCTGGGTTGTTGACATAAATATGAGCCAGCTGGTGGTCTGCCACGGCAAATGCTCTGCTCGCTCCAGCATCTAACAGCTCTCGGCCTAACTCTTCGCGCACGTCTAAAAAGCCTTCTTTCCGCAAAACACGGTTGAGGTGAACCGGCTTTGAAACCGGTGTAATGCCATATTCTGAGAGCACAATCACCTGGGCTCCGCGTCCCTCATAGTAGGCAATCAGATCGCCACACACCTGATCAATTTCCTGTAGATCGGTAGCGATGCTGTCGGGGTCATTGCCCACTTTCTGACAGCAATAGTCTAAATGGGGCAGATAAACCAGCGTTAGCGTCGGGTCTTGCTTAGCATCTACCCATTTAGCCGACTCCGCAATCCAACGGCTCGACTCAATCGACGTCGCCGGTCCCCAAAACTTAAACAGCGGGAACTGCCCTAGCGTTTCCTGTAGTTGGGGCCGCAAATTTGCCGGTTTGGTATTAATATCGGGCAGCTTGCGGCCATCCGCCGGGTACATCGGTCGCGGCGTCACCTCATAATCAGCCGTGGAGTACATGTTGTACCACCAAAACATATTCGAGCAGGTAAAATCTGGGTCAATCTCTTTCGCCATATCCCAAACCTTGGGGGCCTGCACCAGCTTGTTAGACTGTCGCCAAAACTTCACCTCACAGTCATCCCGAAAATACCAGCCATTGGCAACCACCCCATGCTCGCTCGGATACTTGCCGGTCAGGTAGGTTGACTGCACTGTGCAGGTCACCGCAGGCAGCACCGGCTTGATTTTTACCTGTTTACCCTGC
>JBCCRZ010000782.1:0-2638 GCA_039200855.1 Cyanobacteria bacterium P01_D01_bin.44
GCCGAGATAATCACGCTAAACCCACCGTACTGCTTAATCAACGGAGCAAAGAAGTATCCCCAGTGAAAAGGATGTAGCAGCTCAAGGTCTTCGACCCTGAGTAACCGCCGCTGGGGTCGCTCCGTCAGCTGGTTTTCTCGGTATTGAATGCCTAGCTTTTGCGTAAACTGATTGAGTAACAACGCATTTAGCTTAGACTGGGCCTTGCGATTAAGCTGATTGAGGCTGTCGCGCAAAAACGCCATCTGCGCATATTGAGGAATCTCCTGCAGCTCTTCGAGTAAGGAGGTTTGCGACTTATAGTGCTCCAGGGTAATGTTCTTCTCGGCCAAAATAGTCCGGTAGCTATCCGCCACCAGGGGCTGTAGCAGATTGCCTTGATACGCGTCAATTTTCTGAGCAGCGCCCTTCCCCCTGACCTTAATGCGATCAAATCCTTGCTCGTCAACCCGAATTAAACCCACCAGACTGTTGCCGGTTAGTAGGTTAAAGTCCAGGGCAGGCAAGGCTTCGAGGTCGGTTGGGGTGGTTGCGCTGGCACACAGGCTGAGCATCAACTGGAGCTGGGCAATATCTATCGCTGCTTCCGAACGGTCAACCCCGTAGAGGGTATTTTGCAAAAGGCGTCGGTAAATGCCCTGCAGGCGTGAGGGTCGCTCTGCCACCACGGCCGACAGCCAGATAGCCAGTTGGGCATCTTGGGTATGCTGCAGATGACCGATCAAGACACTGTATAGCTCGACCAGCCAATGCAAACTGGCTAGCAAAAAGGTGCCCGACCCACAGGCGGGATCTAACACATGCAGCTGGGGCAATACCTCTTGGATCAGCTGGCGACAGAGCCCCAAGTCGGCTTGAAATAACCGATCGCTCAGGGCAGGCACCGTCGGACTGGCAACGATCCCGAGCTGCTGCAACACATATTGGGCCAGGGTGCGATCGCAACACTGCCCCACCAGCAGCGGATGACTGGGATACCCCCCGCCGGTTTGGCTGAATATCTGTTGCTCAAACACCGCCCCGAGGGCAGCGGACCGCCACGGATTGAGAATGACCTCCCAAACTGGCTCCCCAAACCAGACCAAAATCGATTCAAAGGGCGCGTCTTGAACGTCCACCTCGGCATATTGCGATTCCAAGGGACTTTCGAAAAGGCTGCCGATAAACGGCAATTTACCCGCCATTTCAAGCATTGCTGGGGGCCGCTCAATCTCTGGTAGCGCAAACCCTTGGTTAAACAGAGGTCGCAAGACTTGCCGAAAAAATAAATCTGGCCCCCGCTGCTGACTCTGACCAAACAGCGTGTGGAGATACCAAATATCCCCTTCATTGAGAAATCCCTGCCGCTGTAGCCCAAACACAAATATCAAACGGGTCAGCAGTAGCCTCGCATAGCGCCACCGATCGGCCTGATTGCTGATGCCTTTAATCGCCCCGTAAAGCAGTCGCACCTGCTTTGCAAAGGTGGTTGTCAGGTCGGTCATCTGCCCGGCGGGCAGCCAGTCTGGTAGCAGGCTGATACCATTGGGATCAGGCACATGGGCCCATATTTTTTCGAGCCGCGACTGCCAAAACTGAGCAGGCTGCCCCACAACAAATACAACGCTCTGGGGCACGCTTTGTTCGCCCAACCGCTGCTGCCAGTGCCAGAGACTGCGGGTGCGAGACGCCTCTGTAAAAACTAACAGCGGCGACGCATATTGCCTGGCAATCGTTTGATAGATGCGCTCCCGGATCTGGGGCGTAAGCTGCACCTCACGGCTAATTTTGATCTCCCAAACGGTGGTCTCTCCACGCTGGGCAAGGCAGCGACAGCGATAGGGGTGCTTGAGAAATTGGGTTGCGAT
This sequence comes from Cyanobacteria bacterium P01_D01_bin.44, assembly GCA_039200855.1. Lineage (GTDB taxonomy): Bacteria > Cyanobacteriota > Cyanobacteriia > Phormidesmidales > Phormidesmidaceae > SIO4C1. Next base: position 1,848 of record JBCCRZ010000782.1, read on the forward strand.
CGCGCCTATCCCCTGCGGCGGAGACCAACCCAACACTGACACAAACAGGTCGCCCAGCTTTAGCGCTTGGAGTAAGTCTTGGGCGCGCTGGCTATCAAAGTCCATTGATGGAAGCGGTGGGGAGTGGGGAGGTGAGAGATTGGGGAGAATTGGATCTAGACAGTGCTGCTGGCATCCGCAGAACGTTTTGCCGCCATGGCATGGGTGCGAAACCGTTCCAAATCTGCCTGTAGGGTTGAGTTAACAATCCGCCGCAAAAAGCCGCTGTCCATAATTTTGGCCAACACCCCCGGCACGGCATAGGAAATCGTCATTTTGACCGTACTCGAACCCTTATGATCATAAAACCGAATGGCCCCACGATTAGGCAACCCATCCACTGATTCCCATTGCAAAATCTGGTGGGGAATCACCTGCAGCGTGCGAGACAGCCAGGTAAACTCCCAAATCCCCGACGCCAGCTTCCAACGCGATAGCTCCGGCTGGTCATCAAGCACCTGCACCGAGTCAATCCACTTCATCCATTTCGGCATTTCTTCCAGGTCAGACCAGAGCCCCCAAACTAGTTCGATGGGCACGTCTAAGTCTACGTAAACAGTATGTTCGAGCCAGTCTGACATAGGGTGAGGGTGGTGGGTAGTGGGTAGTGAGTAGTGGGTAGAAGCGTTGCATGCAACGCGTGTACAGAAGACTTTGAATTGGCAGGCAGGGGGAGCAGGGGAGGCAGATGGAGAATCGTAGAATGGGCTAGCCGCCGATCGATTTCAGCGTTGGTCAACCGCTTTATCCTA
>JBCCRZ010000783.1:0-2638 GCA_039200855.1 Cyanobacteria bacterium P01_D01_bin.44
CGAAATATATTTGGATTTCTTGCCATTGGGAAGCAGCTTTCCTTTACCTGCTCTTAACCGGGCATATTTACACTCCGATTTGGCGTTGATTGAAGCGGTTCCACCCGCTGGAGTCTTTTCAAGACGAACACCTTGGAGGTAATCGCCTTGTTGGCGAATTGCTATGGCTTGCGCTTCTAGAGAAGCGAGTTCGGATTGAAGTTTCGCCAAGGAGATCATTGTTCGTGTCACTTTCCATAGTTTTGATTTAGAGTAACACGAATAAGTAACAGCGACTTTTTGAATGACCGTAAACCTAAAAATGCGCTATTTTCAGATCAAGCCAGTGTGATCGCCCTGTTAACTGCAAACCCTACAGCGAATAACATTACATCTCTCTATGCAGTTGTTTTACTATGCTCAATTGCGCTGTTCGGGTGGGACTGTATCTACCTGATTAAATATTGCTGGGACTGTACGCTCAGCTATCTATCCCATATCTAGAAATTGATCTTTTTTCGCTACTCAAGGGCAGTGAAACAGCCGTGCGGCACAACAGGTCATGCGGCTATATATGCAATGTGGTCCTGTAAACGGTTGCGATCGCAACTGTTCACAGAATTTTTGTGGAGTGTTTTAAAGATCTTCCCGAAGTATCCAAAGGGGAAAATATGCGCTAATTTTGGATCAATGTGTCTCCTGAAGTTAAAAGAGCACCTCTTACCTGTTGCAGACAACATAAGAAGTGCTTCAGGGCGTGTTTACCATTGACTTTTAGCCCGTTCGGGCATGTTTACCCAACAAAGCGAAAGGCCGTGCAGCTGCTAACTGCACGGCCCCCTAGTAAACCCTGCGTATAAAACCTTAACTCTCGTCCAAAACCAAGAGAAGTGAGTTTGAGGTGACTACGACAGGATCAAAACCCCGTTACCAGCGGGGCAATTTCATGTTAGCTAAAAATACCTCAGTTGCGCCAAAAAGCGCAAGAGGTGGGCTAGCGCAAAATTTTATACAGCCCCCCTCTCACCTTGAACCTGCTCATTGGGAAGAATTCATCATCGGCAGTGCCATCGCCCCTGAAATCGCCGCTGCTAACTTCCAAAGCCTGGCAGGCGACGACGTCCTAGAACGCCTGGCAGACCATGCCCTGGATGCTTTGGGCGGTCACTCGGCTCAGTACGCGACCGGGCCAGTAAGACGGATTCAGAAAACCTATGAATCGGTCACTGAAGGCGGCTGGTGGTGCTCAGGAGTGGACCCGCTCAACGACTGGGCACCGATGGCGTGGGGACAATTCAAGCCAGACCATCCCCGCGAAGGCTGGCAGGAGGGGGCCGATGGCGAGTGGCACCGCACCGGCAAGCTGATCAAGCATGAGGCCCCGAAAGGGGTGTCTCAGCGAGCCCACTTTTTAGTCGGGGGGGTGGACTGGGCCAGCGTCCTGAACGATCCCACTCGCCCCATCGCTCTGACTGAAGGAAGCAAGAAAGGGGCGGGGTTACTCTCATTAGACGTGGCCGCGATCTCATTGACTGGCGTGGACGGCTGGAGTCTGCGCAAAGATGAGCACGGGCACCGGGCGCTGTTGCCTGAGTTGGCGATATTCTGCAATCCCCAAAGGCCGATCACCTTGGTGTTTGACGCGGACACCAAAGCCACTGCCGTGCAACGCGTTGAGTGGGCCAAACGTCTGCTGTCCAAGGCGCTGATCCATCACGGCGTGCGGAGTCGCAATATCCGCATTGCGCGGTGGGATTCAGAACTAGGTAAGGGCATTGATGATGTGCTCGTCGCCCACGGCCCGGACGCCTGGACGCACATTTATCAGAACGCTCAGAGCTATAGCGACTTTAAGACCGATACGGTGCGGCGCGTGCGGGAAGCGAAGGCTGGATTCTTCAAGCTGATCGATTCGCCTGATGTCGTCCTCAATCAGCGCTACCTGGCAGGCATCGACCTACCCGCCCCTGGTAGCATCCTCGGTCTCGTGAGCCCAATGGGAACCGGCAAAACAGAGGCGACCAAACGATTCAAACAACAGTTTTTTGAACGCCATCCAGACGGGCTGTTTGACGGCCCTGGGTATCGCAACGGGCTCGGTCAGCAAATCGCAGCGCGAATTGGGTCGGAGCACCTGCACGACCTGGAGTGCGAGCAGGGTCAGTACACTCAGATGCTGATCGACCATTCCCCAGCGCTGCAATACTGCCTGGATTCATTGCATCGACGGGCCAATGTCACCTTGCGAGCGATCTCACAGGAGAGAACCGTCTGTTGGGTGTTGGATGAGGCCGATGCGGTGATTCGTCATCTGCTGCGGGGAGGCACCCTCGGCGGACGACGGCAGCAAATCCAGATGCTGTTTAAGGATGTGGCCCAGGCCATCATCCAGTCGGGCGGCTACATCGTGGCGGCAGAAGCGGACTTGACCCAGCTCTGCCTGGACTTTCTTAAAGAGCTGACCGGCGCACCCACTTTCCTCATTCAAAACCAGCATCAGCCCCATCAGTGGCCGGTCACCGCCCCGATGCCCCTTTCTAAGGAAGGGAACCCCGCTCCCGTCTTGATGCGCGAAGCCGCTTTTCAAAGTGTCTTGAGCAAGCTTGATCTGGGGCAATGCGTATTCTTTGGCACCGATGACCAAACCTTAGGCGCAGCC
>JBCCRZ010000784.1:0-2631 GCA_039200855.1 Cyanobacteria bacterium P01_D01_bin.44
CAGTGGTGCAGGGGCTGATGGTCTTTTTTGCAGGCATTGTGGCCTTGGTAAGCATCGCCATCGATATTTTGAATGCGTACATCGATCCACGGATTCGGTATTAGCGGCACTGTGACACTCCATAAAAGCACCCACATGGGTCATGAGTTTGGCTAATTTGTCTGATAAAGTAATGAAATATAAACTTGTGTAACGTTACGGGGTGTTTTGTTACAAAGCTAGGTGATCTTCAATCAATGAGATTGCTCAAGGCTGACACCCTGGTGAGTGTATCGACTAGGAATGTCATGACTGTGCTAGAGGCCCCTTCGGAACAAGACTCATTATTTCATTTCGTGCGTCTGACGATTCGGCGCTTTTTCAGACAAACCGTTAAGCAATTGGCTTTAGGTCTGGTCGGTATTTTGATGATTTTTGGGATCGGGTTTGGCCCCCTCTCTGTCGATGAGCCAGCGCCGTTGACTCATCGGTTTGCCGCAGTACAACCGCCGCAGTCGCGTCAGTCGGCTCAGTTGGAAATTCGTCATATGACGGCTGACTTTAATCCTGATGTGGCTCAACAGCTAGCACATTCCAGAGTCACCAGTTCGAGCTTGCTGGGGCATCGTTTAACCGACGCTCACTTATTTACTCAACCGCTGGGTCAAGTTACTGAAAACTTGACTGAGGATGAGGCGGCAGTCGCACTCGTCCCCTAATTAATATCTCAGATGTGTTCGATGACACTGTTCAACCCAGCGTCGTATTTCACTGTCTGAAACGCCGTGGATGGTATGTCGGGTGATTGGATTGTGGGCACTCCAAAGGCGAGTACCCTTGATATCGCAGGTGTACCAAACTTTGATGTCTGATGAATGGAACAGCTTATTTTTCATCCATATCCAGGTTTGCTGGATCAGGCGCTTTGACCGCGGCTGGCCTTGAGCTTTGAGTGCTTGGCCGGAGACCAGGCGAAACTGGGTGTAGCTGTGTTGAGGGTGCATAGTTCACTCAGCGGGCGTCTATGTCTCTTACCCTAAGCAGCCAAAATTGGGCTGACAAACAGCGGATTGCATTACATCCATCAGGGAAGTTGATGGATGCGGTCTGGGGTTGCCTGCCACAATTGCGGATAGCGCAATGTATCACTTTTAGAGTGAAAAAGGGGGCGTAAAGGTCGCACAGGCCGCGAGTATCTATGACGAGGGCAGGGGTGTAATGGGGCTTGAACGGTCTAATCAGCTGAAACCGGCTCAGCTGCAGGTGCTGCTGACCGTGGCGGACTGCGGCAGTTTTAGTGAGGCGGCGTTGCAGTTACAACTATCGCAGTCGGCGATTAGCTACACCATTGCCAGCTTAGAAGAGGAGTTGGGGGTGCTGCTGTTTTCGCGGGGGCGCTACGGAGCAACGCTAACGCCGACTGGGGCGCAGATCGCTGAGCGGGCGCGGCAGGTGTTGTATCTGGTAGATGATATTTATCACCAGGCAAATTTGTCGAAGGGGCTGCAGGGTGGTCAGCTGCGGATTGCGTCGTTTCGCAGTGCGGCTACCCACATTGTGCCGGAGGTGATTGCTCAATATTGTCAGCGCTATCCGGAGATCGCGGTGCGCATTGCTGAGTATGATGATCGCCCGGATGTGGAGGAAGACTTGCGCAAAGGCAAAGCGGATGTGGGGCTGACCTATCTGCCAGCGGCAAGTTATTTAGAAACCTGGCCGCTGCTGCGGGATGAGTTTGTGATTTTGTGCCCGCCGACGTTTGAGCTGGCGGGGGCGGTATTGACCTGGGAAGAGGTGATGGCTTATCCGTTGATTATGGCCCCGGACGGAGATGGATGTGATGCCATGGTGTATGCCCACTGCGCCAAGCACGGGATTACTTTGAAGCCGACCTACCAGGTGCGCTCAGATGCCACCATTGTCAATATGGTGGCCCAGGGGATTGGGGCGGCGATTAGTCCTCGACTGGCGGCGGAACCGATCCCAACGGGGGTGCAGGTGCATAGTTTGCCGATACCGATATTTCGCCATATCTGTGTGGCGACGTTGGCTGATGCGCTATTGACGCCAGCGGTGTTTGCGTTTCTAGATTTATTGAAACAGACGGTTGGGTCAGACGGCGACTTGTAGGGGTTGCTCGCCTGACTGGCCGACTTGACCAATGACAGTGGGGGCTTCGGCGACGAGATCCAGGGTTTTGCTGTGCAGGGTCATCCAGGGTTGACCCAGATTTAAGCTGGCGAAGGGGCTGTCTGGGGGGAGGGTAAGTTGGCCGTCTACGATTTGCGATCGCGTCCCAAATTTCCCCTTAAATTGCAAAATGTCGCCCTGTAATTGGCTGAAGACAGTGCCAGTGAATTTGCCGGGGATACTGTCCATAAAGCTCAGCCAGCCTTCTTTATAGGTCAATGAGCAAAATTCTTGGCCCACGCGGGAGACGTCAACACCATCGCCGCGCCAGTTAAAGTCTGCGAGTTCTTTGGGCAGACCCCAGATTTCGCGACCGCCTGCCTGGGAGTCAGGGTTATCGACGTAGATGTGGGAGATCCAGGCTCCGAGTTCATTGCCGTAGCGGACCAGACCCGGGGTGATGATCAACTCACTGTAGTCGAGGGTGGAGCCAGTGCCGTAGGTGGCGAGATAGACACCGCC
>JBCCRZ010000785.1:0-2630 GCA_039200855.1 Cyanobacteria bacterium P01_D01_bin.44
ATCATTCCGGGGGTTTTGAATTTTACCTATGTGCTCAACAAAGGGGCAGCCTGGAGTATCTGCAGTGGCGAAAACTGCCGATGGATTTTACCCTGGTTGTCTTTGCTGGTGAGTCTTGGGCTGGCTGCCTTTGGCCTCCTGTCTCGAATAACGGATCGCTGGGAGCAGGCTGGCTATGGGTTTATTTTGGCGGGGGCTTTTGGCAATGGCATTGATCGTCTGCGCTCAGGTGAAGTTGTGGATTTTATTCAGGCCTTCCCGGTGACAAGGTTCCCGGTGTTTAACGTGGCGGATATTTGTATCAACATCGGTATTATCTGTTTGATTCTTTCGTTTTTGTTGCACCCTGAGACGGGCTCACGGGCTCAGACCCCCAAAAAGTAAGGGGGCATCAAAAATAGAGGTCAGTCGTCGCTAATGACAATTGAGCAGTATCATTTCCGAAATGGTTGGGTACCCGCCTGTATTTAATCTATTCAGTCGCTAATTGACTCGGCCTCCAAATTCTATTCAGCATCTAATCTATTCAGCTGCTTTCGCGTGCGATTAGTATGACTTCTCCTCCGCCACCTCCGCCACGCACTATTTTGGGTACGGTAACGCAAGCGTTTCAGCAAACGGTTGCCAAAATCAACTTTTCTAAATTGCCGATTAAGCCCAATGCTCGGGTACCCAAGCTACTGGTTGAGCAAGACAACGAGCAGCAAGAATATGCGCTCTTGGGTGAGCATTATGTGATTGGGCGGAGTTCTAAGTCCTGCGATATTGTGGTGCGCAGCCCGCTGGTGAGCCAGTTACATCTGTCGTTGACCCGCGATCGCAACCGCCCCGGCAATCCCTTTGTTCTCAAAGATCAAAAGTCGACCAACGGCATCTATCGAGGCAAAAAGCGCCTGTCGAGGTTGCCACTTCGCCACGGCGATGTGCTCACCCTGGGCCCCCCGGAGCTGACCGACGCGGTCGTCGTTCGCTACGTAGATCCACCGCCGTGGTATGTACAGACTGCCCGCTATGGACTCTATGGGTCAACCGGAATGGTAGCCCTGATTGCCTTTTGGATTGTCGCGATTGAGTGGCCTAAGATTCCACTACCCGTACCAGAGTCGGTGCAGGGACCCATATCGGTCTATGGCATCGAAGATGAGCAGGAGGTTTTACTCAACCCAATTTCTAACCAGGCTCACATTGAGAAGACCCGCCTGCGAGAATATTCGGCCTTCTTGCCTAAAGCCGTGATTGCTTCTGAAGACTCTCGGTTTTACTGGCACCTGGGTGTTGACCCCCTGGGCGTGTTACGGGCTTTGCTGATCAATATTCGCGGCGGCGAACTGCGAGAGGGGGGCAGCGGCGTCACCCAGCAGCTCGCCCGCAGCGTCTATCGCGAATATGTTGGCATCGACGATAGTATTGGCCGCAAAGTGCGCGAAGCGATCACCGCCCTTAAGCTCGAAACCTTTCACAGCAAAGATTACATCCTGTTGCTATATCTCAACCGAGTCTATCTGGGCAACAACCTCTACGGGTTTGAAGACGCCTCCCAGTTTTACTTTGATAAGTCGGCCCAGGAGCTGACCCTATCAGAAGCCGCCACCCTGGTGGGTATTTTGCCTGCGCCCAACGCCTTTAACCCGGTGCAAAACTATCAGGCAGCGGTGTTTTATCGCAATGGCGTGCTGGAGCGGATGACGGTGCTGGGCATGATCAGCCAGGAAGAAGCGCGCCGCGCCCGGCGGTCACGCATCGAAATTAGCCCCAAGGCCAGGGAGCAGCTCCAGAGTATTCGCGCCCCTTACTTTTATAGCTATGTCTTTGACGAACTCGAAGAATTTTTAGGCACCGCCCTGGCGCGTGAGGGTAACTTTTACGTTGAGACCAGCCTGGATATCAACACCCAGATCCAGGCCGAAACCTCCCTGCAAGATGGGGTGCTCAATCTGGGCAGTCGGTCTGGATTTTCCCAGGGGGCCCTGGTGACCTTGGAAAGCAGCACTGGCGAAATTCAAGCCCTGGTCGGCGGGGTTGATTACCAGGCCAGTCAGTTTAATCGGGCTAATCAAGCCGTTCGTCAGCCAGGGTCTACCTTTAAGGTCTTTGCCTACGCCAGTGCCCTGGAGCAAGGGGCCTCACCAGGAGAAACGTTTAGCTGTGAGGGCATGACCTGGCAGGGCCAATATTTTGACGGCTGCCGCTCAACGAGTCGGGCGTTGGATATGTACGAGGGTATGGCCCGGTCTGAGAATGTGGTGGCCCTCAGGGTCGCCCAAAAAGCAGGTCTCGATAATTTGCTGAGACTCGCCCGCCAGTTGGGCATCACCTCAGAGCTACAGGCCGTGCCGGGGGTAGTGCTGGGGCAAAGCGAGGTGACCCCCCTGGAGATTACCGGGGCGTTTGGTGCGATCGCAAACGACGGCGTTTGGAATAAACCCCACGGCATCCAGCGGGTGCTCGACAGCGGCGAATGTGCCGACGACAACGATTGGAAAAGCTGCCGCGTGATTTTTGACTTTACTGACAGCGAGTATGCTAACCGCCCCGTGCTGTCGCCTGACACCGCTGATATTTTGACCACCCTCCTAAAAGGCGTCGTCGCCGGGGGCACCGGTCGCAATGCCGCCATCGGCTACGGCGAA
>JBCCRZ010000786.1:0-2629 GCA_039200855.1 Cyanobacteria bacterium P01_D01_bin.44
GGCCAGTACGCAGCGCCATTACCAGTTGAGAATGACACTGCATAGCCGTCATATTCGTCACCGGTCAGTTTTCCGTTTGAAACCCTCGTAGTTGGAGCCTTGGTAATTTTCTTCGGGCGGATTCAAGTGGGCAAGGAATTGATGGTGTTAGTGGCCGCTCAATACATTTGTTCTTAAACTAGGCTAAGCTGGAAAATCACCAATCTTGCTACCAGTGTCTTACAATTCGATAGACTCTATATACAGCGTTTTACTTTTAGAATTTGCACTTGCTAGCGCTATCGATAGCGTAAGCGTATGGGAGAGCGATGCGAAACCTCAGCCTATTTGAAAATGAACGCCTGTCTTTGGCACGCAGTATCGAACTGTCTATCGACTCCCTAAAGACCTATGGAAATTTATACAATCATTGGGCGATCGCATTTAGCGGCGGCAAAGATTCTTCAGCAACTGTCACGTTAATTGCCCATTTGATTGCGACAGGCCAAATCAAGCGCCCTGAAAGCCTGACCATTTTATTTGCAGACACTCGTCAGGAATTGCCGCCCCTCTACAATGCGGCGATGAACTTGCTGGCTAAGCTCAGGGAGCAAGGATTTGAGACTCGTGTGGTGTTGCCAGAGCTGGATCACCGCTATTTTGTGTACATGCTGGGGCGAGGGGTCCCACCGCCGAGTAATACTTTCCGCTGGTGTACTCCCAAGCTCAAGGTGATGAGCATGGAAAAAGAGCTAGAAGCACTGCGGCAGCAGCGCGGCGAAAAGTTCTTGATGCTCACTGGGGTGCGGCTTGGAGAGAGCGCGGTACGGGATCAGCGGATTGCCATGAGCTGTACCAAAGATGGAGGCGAATGTGGTCAAGGTTGGTTTCAGCATTCTTCATCGAATGCGATTGCAGATACCCTCGCACCGCTTTTGCACTGGCGGGTTTGCCACATCTGGGATTGGCTGGTGCAGGCCGATGTGGAGCTGGGCTACCCCACCTTTGATATTGCTGAGGTGTATGGCCATGACCCGCAGGATGATCTGGGGGAAACAGAGCCGCTAAATGCCCGCACTGGTTGCATTGGATGCCCGCTGGTGCAAAAAGACTCAGCCCTGGATCGGGTGATTGCGACCCCCAAGTGGGCTTATCTAGCTCCGCTGCAACAGCTAAGACCGTTGTACTGGGAAATCAAAAAGCCCCAGCATCGACTGCGGAAGCACGGCGAGCTGAGAAAAGATGGGACGATTGCGAAAAAGCAAGGACGTTTAGGGCCTTTGCATTTAGATGCTCGACGTTGGATGCTGGAGCAGGTTTTGGGCATTCAGGCAAAGGTGAATGAAGCTGCCAGGACAGTGGGACAACCTGAGGTGAATCTGATTAATGATCAGGAACTGGCTCGTATTAAGGTTTTAATTGAAGCAGAAACCTGGCCTGAAAAATGGGATGGCACTGAGCATCGTGGCGATACGTGGCTACCCGAAATTCTACCCGATGGGAGTATTCAGCCCTTATTATTTTGATATTCCTTTAGGCCCTAGAGTGATGGAGAAAAAGAAAACGGTTGCCCAGGTTGCGACTGAGATTTTAAAGACGACTCAATCTCCTATGAGTGCGTCAGAAATTACTCAAGTGATGCAAGATAAGAACTTGTATCCGTTTAACACAAAAAATCCCCGACAAATTGTGCGCTCTGCCATTGAGCGACGTTGCGAAGGTGGTGGCAATCGCAAAACCGTATCGCCTGCCTGGTTTAAGAAACTCGCTGATGGGCGATATGCGTTAAAACAAGAGATAAGCTAGGCACCGCTAAACTTAGCCATGCAAAATCAGCCATGCAAAATCTAAGGCGTCCCATCGAGCAAACCGATCCGCCGCGTCCCCCGAAAGAGACGCTGCCGACAATGTATGATTTGCCGTCTGAGAATCCTGAGGAGCCTGGTTTGCCAGACGAATTTCACTATTTGCAACCCCAGTTGCTCAGCGCTACGCTTCGGTTAACCCGCTATTCAGCCGATCAGGTCTTTAGTGTCGGGGATATGAATCTTTACTATGATTCGCGTCATCCTTACTGGTATAAACGCCCTGATTGGTTCGCGGTCATGGGGGTGCCGCGACTATATGACAATCGGGATATGCGTTTGAGCTATGTCGTTTGGCAAGAAGGGCCCAGCCCATTCGTCGTTGTTGAGCTACTTTCACCCGGCACTGAAAAGGAAGATTTGGGTGAAACTCAGCGAGGTGAGGACGGCATCCCGACCAAATGGGAGGTGTATGAACAAATCTTGCGGGTGCCTTACTATGTCGTGTTTGACCGCTATTCCAATCGGTTCAGGGCATTTCATTTGGTGGGGGGGCACTATCAGGCATTGGATGTGTCTAATCAACGTTTCCTTATTCCTGAGTGGGGGCTGAACTTGGGCATCTGGCAGGGTATTTATCAGGGAATAGAGCGCTCATGGCTGCGCTGGTACAATGCGGCGGGTGAGTTGATTTTGACGGATACAGAACAGCTCGAGGCGACAGAAAGTCGAGCTGTGGATGCGGAAAGTCGGGCTGAGCGGTTGGCACAGCAGTTGAGATCGCTAGGCATCGATCCAGAGGATATGAGCAACCTTTAGATCTGTTCAACGATAACTTTTATGAA
>JBCCRZ010000787.1:0-2620 GCA_039200855.1 Cyanobacteria bacterium P01_D01_bin.44
GCCACTCAAAGGAATAACTCCCATTTTATCCGGCAAAGATGAGGCCGGAGTTCCGTTTAAGCAGGCGGATGTTTACCCATGAAAATTTTACTCATTGGTAGCCAAGGGCAGGTGGGTCAAGCGTTACAAATGCCCTTAAGCCAGCTGGGAGAAGTGGTGAGCTGGCATCGTCAGGATCTCGATTTAACCCACCTGGAGGTGCTTTCCTCGGCTGTGCTGACCCAGCAGCCAGATGTGATCGTCAATGCAGCGGCCTATACCGCCGTTGATAAAGCGGAGGCTGAGCCGACGTTGGCTCACCAGATTAACGGCGCTGCCCCCAAGCAACTGGCGTTGGCCGCACGGGACTGCGGTGCTACGCTGATTCACATTTCGACGGATTATGTCTTTGATGGCACCCAGGGGTCGCCCTACGCAGAAACAGACATCCCCCATCCCCAAAGTGTCTATGGGCACTCAAAGTTAGCAGGCGAGCAGGGTATTCAAGCTGTGGGCGGGCGCTATGCTATTTTGAGAACCGCCTGGGTCTACGGCGCTCAAGGCAAAGGCAATTTTGTTAAAACTATGCTCCGCCTGGGGGCCGACCGTGAAACCCTCAAAGTGGTTGCAGATCAGGTAGGTAGCCCCACCTGGTCCCAGGAGATTGCCAATACGATTGCGGCGATGATACCGGTGCTTAATGAACAAACCTACGGCCTTTATCATTACACCAATAGCGGTGTTGCGAGCTGGTACGACCTGGCAGTTGCCGTGTTTGAGGAAGCTGCACAGCTAGGCTTTCCTCTGAAAGTTCAAAATGTGCTCCCTATTGCGACCGCAGAGTATCCACTGCCTGCCCAGCGCCCCACCTATTCCGTTCTCTCGGGCATTAAACTGAGAGATCTCCTGGGGATAACGGCTCCCCACTGGCGGCAGTCACTCCGGCAGATGCTCACCGAACTTGCTAAGCAAACCCTGTAAAAACAGACTATGAAAGCACTGATTCTCTCGGGTGGTAAAGGTACACGTCTAAGACCCCTGACCCATACTGGCGCAAAACAACTGGTGCCCGTTGCCAATAAGCCTATCCTTTGGTACGGCATCGAAAGTATTGTAGCCGCAGGCATCACGGACATTGGGATTGTGATTAGCCCTGAGACTGGCGAGGAAATTCGTCAAAAAACCGGCAACGGCGATCGGTTTGGGGCGACTATCACCTATATTTTGCAAGCCGAACCTGCCGGTTTGGCCCACGCCGTCAAGGTTGCCCAGCCGTTTTTACAAGATGCTCCATTTGTGATGTATCTGGGCGATAACTTAATCCAAGATCAGCTCTCAGGATTTGTCACCGAGTTTAAAGAAACCCAGACCAGCTCACTGATCTTGCTACGGGAGGTCGAAGACCCCAGGGCGTTTGGGGTAGCGAAAGTGACCCCCCAAGGAGAGGTTGTTGCCCTGGTGGAAAAACCGCAAAACCCGCCTTCAAACCTCGCTTTGGTGGGGGTTTATGTGTTCTCACCCGCGATTCACGATGCGATCGCACAAATCCAACCCTCTGCCCGAGGGGAGCTTGAGATTACCGATGCCATCCAAAAGCTGATTGAAACCCAGCAAGGGGTTACCTCTGAGCGGCTCACCGGATGGTGGCTCGACACCGGTAAAAAAGACGACCTGTTAGAAGCCAATCGGATTATCTTAGATGCCTACTCGGTTGAAGACAGTGTCCAGGGAAATATCGACGACCAAAGCCGGGTGATCGGACGCGTTGAGATCGGGGCTGGCACCCATATCAAAAGCTGTATGATCCGAGGCCCGGTCAAAATTGGTCAAAACTGCCACATTGAAAATAGTTTCATTGGTCCTTACAGTAGCATCGCCAACGGCGTCACCCTGATTGATGCCGACCTTGACCACAGTGTCGTGTTAGAAGGGGCCAAAATCGAAGGCGTTCACCAGCGGATTGTCGATAGTTTGATCGGTCAGCGCGCTCAGCTCACCACCTCAGACCACCGTCCCCGCGCCATGCGACTGATGATCGGGGATGACAGCCAAATTCAGCTCTAAAGGAATATCGAACATGACACAAACCAAACGGCTATTGGTGACCGGCGGAGCTGGTTTCATCGGTGCAAATTTTGTTCACTATTGGCACCAGCACCATCCTAACGACCGACTGGTGGTGCTCGATGCCCTCACCTATGCCGGTAACCGGGCTACCCTGGCCGATCTCGAGGAGCAGCCCAACTTTCGATTTGTAAAAGGGGACATTTGCGATCGCGCCCTGATCGACACACTGCTGGCCGAAGACTCCATCGACACCCTGGTCCATTTTGCCGCCGAGTCCCACGTTGACCGCTCCATATTAGGCCCCGATGCCTTTGTCCAAACCAACCTGGTTGGGACCTTTACCCTGCTAGAAAGTTTTCGCACCCGCTGGCAAACCGAGGGCAAGCCCGCACACTACCGCTTTCACCATATCTCCACCGATGAGGTGTACGGTAGCCTGGGGCCGACCGACCCAGCCTTTTCTGAGACCACCCCCTACGCGCCCAACAGTCCCTATTCTGCGTCCAAAGCCGGTAGTGACCATCTGGTGCGGGCCTATTTTCATACCTATGGTCTACCGACGCTGACCACCAAC
>JBCCRZ010000788.1:0-2601 GCA_039200855.1 Cyanobacteria bacterium P01_D01_bin.44
GCCGCTGATGCGCCTTCATGATTCAATTTCTCAGTCAACTTAGAGCTTTAATTGTCCGCTGGTGGGGTGACTTTACCTTGCAAACCCGCCTGATGGCAGGGGCCACGCTGATGGTGTCTTTGATCATGAGCGGGCTGACCTTTTGGGCGGTGAATACAATTCAGCAAGATGCGCGGCTCAACGATACGCGATTTGGTCGTGATCTGGGGCTGTTACTCGCCGCCAATGCCGCCCCCCTGGTTGAAAAACACGAATTGACTGAGCTGGCGCGATTTTCCTACAGCTTTATTCAGAGCACCTCCAGCGTGCGCTACATGCTCTATGCAGACGAAACAGGGGATATTTTCTTTGGCATTCCCTATTCAGAAGCGTCGGTGCAAAACTCCTTGAGCCTGCGACGGCGGATGCAGCTGCCGATAGATTATGTCAAAAATGTAGACCTGCCAATGGTGCGCCAGCACATTACCCCGGCGGGGGAGGTTACCGATGTGTTTGTGCCGCTCAAGGCTGAGGGGCGTTACTTGGGGGTCCTTGCCCTTGGGATTAATCCAAACCCGACGGTGGTTGCCTCCTCCCATCTGACCCGCGATGTCACCATTGCCGTCTTTGTCTCGATTTGGGTGATGGTGATTTTAGGCGCTGTCTTTAACGCTCTAACCATTACCCAGCCGATTAAAGAGTTGCTACTGGGGGTCAAAAACATTGCCGCAGGTAACTTCAAACAAAGGATTGACCTGCCCCTGGGGGGTGAGCTAGGGGAGCTCATTCAGAGTTTTAATGTAATGGGTGAGCGCCTCGAGCGCTATGAAGCGCAAAATATCGAAGAACTCACCGCTGAGAAAGCCAAGCTTGAAAGCCTGGTGGCGACCATTGCTGACGGTGCGATTTTGCTCGATGCCGATATGCAGGTGGTGCTTGCTAACACCGCTGCCCGCCGGATTTTTGGATGGGATGCCCAGGCCGATTTAGGTGACAGCATTTTGCAACACTTGCCCGCCGAAGTGCGTAGCCAGGTCACCCGCCCTCTTTACCAGGCAGCTCGGGGCGATACCTCTGAGAGTATGCAGTTTCGCATTGCCCTGAGTGAGCCCACGAATCGGATTATTCGAATCCTGCTCAACTCAGTCTTTGACCAGTCGCGAGAAAACGTCAAAGGCATTGCGGTCACCGTGCAAGACATCACCCGTGAAGTTGCCCTCAACGAAGCCAAAAGCCAATTTATCAGTAACGTGTCCCACGAGCTACGCACACCGCTGTTTAACATCAAATCTTTTATCGAAACCCTCCATGAGTTTGGCGAAGAACTCAGTGAACCGGAACGTCGTGAGTTCTTAGAAACCGCTAACCACGAAACCGATCGCCTGACCCGGTTGGTCAATGACGTCCTTGACCTATCCCGTCTAGAGTCTAATCGTCGCTATCAGTTCTCAGCCTTGGATGTGCAACCCACCATTGAACAAACCCTGCGTACCCATCAGCTAAATGCCCGTGATAAAGGGATTGCCCTGGAGGAGGAGATTGAGCCCAACCTACCCTCTGTGTTGGGTAACTATGATCTGTTGTTGCAGGTGCTGGCTAATCTGGTTGGCAATGCCCTCAAGTTTACCCCTGCCGGGGGGCGGGTGATGATTCGAGCCTATCGCCTGCCGGTGCCAGTCGATCTTCCCGAACTGGCGGAGACTGTGCGCATTGAAGTCAGCGATAGCGGCCATGGGATTGCCGCCGAGGATCAACAAGCTATCTTTGATCGCTTCTTTCGGGTTGAGAATCGTGTTCATACCCTCGAAGGTACGGGGCTGGGGCTTTCGATTGTTAAGAACATTATTGAAAAACACAACAGTCAGGTTCACCTGGTCAGCGATGTGGGGGTCGGCACAACCTTCTGGTTTGATCTCCCGGTTTACAAAGACCCTGAAGTGCATATGATTGAGTTAGAATCTATGGTTGCCGTAGATGCAACAGACACCGTCGCGCCTACTATTGAATCTCACTCTAAGGGTCAAACATCTAATGCGGAAACGCGCTCGACATTGGAGTCCTCCCTTTAAGAGACAAAGTGGCTTACCCCTTACAAACTTCTGCTAAGCGAGTTTTTACTTTCCTGGTGAAATACAAATGACACAACTTTTCAAGTCACATTGAGTGATAAGTGTGACGATTTTTCTGATTCTCCCCATTGTTCAGAGCCGGGAACTGATTTTAGGGGAGATGTGATAGAGATTCTCAACCAATAAGGTGTACTCAACCAGAATCGTAAAATGTTACGCCTCGTTGCATTTTCGTCATACTGCCCTACAGTCAGACCATGATGGACTCAGAGAGGCGCGGACGATTGCCATAATTGTCTGTAGTTTTACTATGGTTCATCTTGCCGCTCCAGTTCGTCAGCTCAAGGCTAAACTCCTATCATCATTGGTTGCGCCATTTTGTATGGCCCTACGCAGGCAGACGCGCCAGGTCAAAAAACAGGCGACCCACTATTGGTTTGACCGACAGCTACCCAAACTCGCCGATCAAACCTGTGAAGTTTATTTAGGTGAAACGGGAGCAGCGTCTCAGGCTCGCTGTCGAGAAGTGTTGCTGATGCAGCTCAGCCTGAGC
>JBCCRZ010000789.1:0-2571 GCA_039200855.1 Cyanobacteria bacterium P01_D01_bin.44
ATTGCCCGCTGGGGGATTGCCATCTCGCCCCGCTGCGGCTCGAGCTGTTCTCACACCCCGGGTACTGCCCATGCCGGCTGCGATCGCAGCCCCAGGCCCATCGCGCAAAGCCTGGCTGATCTGGGTACTACCGCTGGCAGCAGGGGTGGGATCGGCGGCGGTGATCGTGTCCCCTTGTACCTTGGGCTGTCCGGGCGTCAGCGACGGTTGGAACAGGGCCCCGGTGGCCAGGTCTTTGACCAGCTGGTCAATCCGCTGTTGCCGCGCCGCCATGGCCTCCGGGGTAGAGAGTTCTAGCGTGCGGGCCACCTCACGAATTTTGATCGATTCCTGGCGTTTCAGTTCTTCGACAATATTGTCGACATCGGCCTTAAAGAAAAGGGTACCCAGGGTAAAACGCTGACGGACATAGTCATAACTCTGCTTAAAATCGATGGTGATTTCAAGATCATAGGCAGGCAACAGGCCATTATACTCCAACTCATAGACCACCCCCACCGGGCGCGCATCCACGTCCCCGCTGAGTACCCCCAAGAAGAATGCCGCGCCCTCCTCACTGAGCGAAAATGAAAAGATCGCCCGATTGTCGCCGATCAGGGAGGGTTGCCCAGACCCGAGGATATTTTGAATAAACCGGGGACCGCTGGCCGCCAGGGGGCTGTTTTCGTCAGGGGGCGGCTCACCTTCTGTGCCGGTGCTGCTTTCCCCTAGGGCAATCACCCGTGCCGTGCCCTTGGTGTAAGGAATTGGGGCCAGGGTGATCTCTTCACCAAAGCGGCGACTGAGTTCGTTCTCAACCCGTCCTCGCAGCGGGCCTAAATCTGTGGCAACCGCCATATTGAGAAAACCACCGGTAATTGCATCAGCGGATTCTCCGCCTTTGTTATAGGTAAACAAATCAAAGAGGGGACGGCCACTCTCCACCGCGATTTGGGGATTGGGGGCCGCGTAGAAAAACTGGTTCTCGTTGTCGAGATCTCGGTAGATAGTAACGCCGAAAATCTCTAATTTTGATTCAAGATCTAACATGGTTGTCTCCTGAGCGTAGAATATTGTTGAATGATGGGGACTTTGGGCAAATGGTGCGCCGGATCGTAGGGAATAAGCCCTCACAAACTGCGAAGAGAAATAATTAATTGGGTCATCTCGCCGTTTGTCCAGTCAGACATCACGATGTCGCCCGCTTGCTTGAAGGTCTGGGTGCGCCAGCGGTAGCGCAGCCGATCGTCTGGGGGAATGGTGAACTGAACCGGCTGAACCAGGCCTTCGCCGGGGGCAAAGAAGAGTTCATGGCGGGTGTCACTGTCTTGCTGCTCCAAAATCACCAACAGGGCATCGATACCAGCATTTTCGAGGGTGCCACCGATGAGACGCACGTTGACCGTCGCGGCCCGGCTGTTTTTCTCGCCCACGATCAGCGACCCGTCGGTGGTTTCTAGCCACTCCCCTTCATGGGTAAAGCCCGGCTCAAAAGTGGTTTCGCGATAGCGAATGAGTTGCTGATTAGGATCGAGAATGGGCCAGCTCAGCTCATTGCTGGTAAAGGGGGGCAAGAGCTTGACAAGAAACTCTCGCTGATAGCCGTGCTCGAGATCTGTGTACGCCACCTCCAGGTCGATTTCGGTCACGGTGTCGGCAATCACATTCGGGCGAATCAACACCGACCGCTCGTGGCGAAAAGGGGCATCAATGCGCAACAGCGGCTCTCGGTGGACCGAAGGGGGCGCTTCCCAAACGGTGCCGTCATCAAACACATAGGTGACCTGGGCTTGATAGTCGGGCTCAATAGGCTCGGCTGTGCGCACCCGCCAGCGTAGGGGTTGTTGCTGGGTAAAGGGCAGCTCCATGCGGAACTGCTCACTGGCCGTAAACCCGCCCTCAGTGGCCGTGTAGCTCAACTGGATATCGATTTGTTTCACCGATGGGTGAATGCGCCCTGGCTCTACGTCTACGGTTAGTAAACCAAGGTCGCGGCTGGGGTTGATCAGCAGAGACTGCCCGGTTCGGGTCTCAGTCGGTGACACATATTGAAAACTATCGGTATCAATGCCGTTGTTGGGCAAAAAGTCATAGACAAACTGCACCGTATAGGCCAGGGAATCTCGATTGTTACGCTTGGCGGCAAAGAGTTTGTCGCCGCTGGAGTCAGGTCTAAACAGCAGGGTTCGTTTCTCGTCTCCATATTCAAAGTTGGCGGCCACCTGCCGAATGCCCATGGCGCTAAATTCTGCTGGGGTTGGCCCCGTGGTCAACACATCCACCGTTTGGAAAAACCGGTTGTTCAAATCCACCCGATGGATCCGCTCCTGCAGGGCTTGTTGACTAACCAGCAGGGGCAAGAATGCCTGGGGGGCATGGGTGCGTTTCTGGGGAAGGCGTTCACTGAAACGATAGGATACCTGCTTGTCTTCATAGCGCAGGTTGGCTTTTAGGGTGAGGGTGAGCTGCCCGCCCGACGCCGCCCCACTCGACGCGGCAGAAGAGACTGCTCCCGTGGCGGCGTTGGCGGCTCGCCGCATCGCATTCAGAGGCGTCGATGGCTTGAACATTTCCTGGACAATGCGTTCCTTA
>JBCCRZ010000790.1:0-2563 GCA_039200855.1 Cyanobacteria bacterium P01_D01_bin.44
CCAGACCCATCGATACGCTATGAAGCCCCACGCGGCACTGGCTAAGCCTTTGGTCAATCGGCTGGGATAAAACCATGCGAAATAAGCCGCCACCACGCCGGTTGCCACTGATAGCCACAGGCTAATTTGCATCAAACGAGGCTCACCCAGAGTGAGCAGAGTACTCACTCCCCAATACCTTCGCCGGACTGCTTGCAGCTCTTGAGAGCTTAAGCCTAAGCCGGTCACTTCAAAAGACTCTGAGAGCCGGGGTGCAAAATCCATTCCTTTGGCATCACAGCTGACTGGCTGGCCGCCATATTCAGCCCGACAAGTGCTTGAACCTGACTGATCGATTTCTTTTAGAGCAATCTTTAATGATCGCCCTTGAATCTCTGCCTGACACTGCTGCTGCGTCTCTGTGCAGGTAAAAATGCGATTGGGTAAATGCACAACCCTATCGGAGCCAACAGCGTTGATAGAAATTCCGGCAAAGGGCGTATTTATACCGCCTCCTCGCGACTCAAACACTAGTAGGAATAAAAAAGAGCCGAATAGTACAATCCATAAACTTAATAAAAATCTCGATAAAAATAACTTTAACCGGCGCATATGGCTCATCTTGACTGAGTTAGTTGATTTAACGCTGACACCTTTTTGAATGTCATCATGTCATTAAAAACAGAAGAATCGTATCGGCCAGTCGGTCATTTTATGGAGGCTACGGACATTCCCCTTGGTAGCGCTCCACACGGGTCAGATTCAAAAACGAGCTGCTGACGGGTTTGTGCCGGAGTCTCTGTTCGATTTCTAACGGTGCTACCCCTGCTGATTGGCTCAGTTTCACGGGTCGCAGCCTGCATCGGATCGAGGTGCTGGTTGTAAGCGAGCAAGAGCATTAGCTGTCTGCAGCTACAACAGTATCCATAGAGCTTACTTTTGTAAATCTGACGCACCAGGCGGTCTCTACAACACAGACAAAGTGGCATAGCATTGGGACTCAAATCAGCAAATGCATAATTGACTCAATCGATCAACCCGGCTCGACGTGCCGCATGTTGGATCTGAATGCGCAGATCTTTATCGGGAGTGTCATCAACCTTGAGAGCATATTGAATGCGTCGCCAGCAGTGGCCCATCGCTAGAAACCATTGCGTCATACCTTCGCCTGTGCTCTCTTGATCTCTAGAGATTATTTTGTTGAACGAGAATCCCCCATAGGACACCGCTAAACGCAAAGTTAAGGGCTATCCAAAACAGGGGGCAATGCGCTAGCCAACCTGGCCAAAAGTTAGGCTTTAGGCTCCGTCAAACGGAGAGTAAACCCATCGCCCAAAAGTCAATTGGAAAGACTCATCCGGGCGCAGGTTCAGAATTTCTAAAGGATCTCTACGATAGTAGAAATTATGGAAGAACGGCTATGTTGACCGAGCAAACAAGTTGGCGACAGTTGGTAGCCCGGCGAGGGGGCGGGGCGACGCGAACCGTGACTCACCCAAAGTCGCCAACTTTTTTGGTGGTCGATGACCACGATGCGGTGCTGCAGTGTCTGGTCCCCATTTTGCGAGTCTCATACCCAGAGGCGTTTTTGCTGGCTGCCCAAGATTGCAAAACGGCTCGGCGACAGATTGAGCAATATCAGCCAGATTTAGTCATCTTAGATTTAGACTTACCCGAAGAACTGGGAAAAATGCCCCGCTGTGAAGCTGGAATTCGTTTGCTGAGGACCGTGATGGAGAGTCACCCCGCTTCCAACATTCTGGTCTTGGGAACGAGCGTTCAGCCGTTGGTACGTCTCAGGTCAGATATCTATTGCTACTCGGCTGGGTTTACCGCAGCGGATAAAACCCAGCCCGTGCCCAAACTATTAAAGATGATTGAGTTGTCCTTGCGAAAGTCAATTCATTTGCCCCCTGACATCCGATCGCGGCCCGACTTTAAGCCCCAGTGGTTAACTTTGTTGACCCTAAAATTTCAAGATGGGCTCTCTGACCGAGCGATTGCTCAGCAAATGCAGGTCAGCACCCGCACTCTGCGCAGCTACTGGCTCCATATCCAGGATGCATTGGAGGTATACGACGATCCCAATCTAGACCTCAGGGTGCAGATTGAGCACGCTGCCCGTCGGGCAGGGCTGATTGATTAGGGGGTGATGGGTAATGGATAATGGGTAACAGAAAGCGAGTAATACTGAAAATCTGCATCTGAGATTGCGCCTAATTAGGTGCCCCTCCAGAGTTTCGTATAATGGGAGGCAAGCCGCTCAGACTATGCCTATGACCTTTACCAAATCTGGTAATCGCCTCCTCAACCCAACCAGGCCCCCTCGGGTGCCTCGTCACTACTTGCCAACGATGTACGAGCTGCCAAGTGAGTTTCCTGAGGAGCCGGGTTTGCCCGATACGTATCACGATTTGCAGCCTGATTTTTTGAGCGCGACGCTCAGGCTACAAGGCTATACAGAGGACGAATATTTCACAGCCAGCGATTTAAACGTTTATTATGATCCTGACAACCGCCTATGGCACAAGCGGCCTGATTGGTTTTTAGCGGTGGGCGTTCCCTTCTTGTCGGCGGGTGGGGA
>JBCCRZ010000791.1:0-2557 GCA_039200855.1 Cyanobacteria bacterium P01_D01_bin.44
GCGATTGCGATCGCTCAGTTTGGGTTGCACGCCCGCAAGCAACTGGTGCTGGTCACCTTTACCCGGTCGGCGGCGGCCAATCTCAAGGTCAAGGTGCGGCGGCATTTGCGGGATCTAAATCTGCCTCAAAATAGCTTTGTGGTACAGACGCTTCACGGGTTGGCCCTCAATATTGCCACCCGCAACCCAGAAATCTCGGGCATTAACTTAGAAACCACCACGCTGGTGTCGCTCAATCAGAGCAATCGTCTGATTCGGGCGGCGGTTGAGCAGTGGATAGTGACGCATCCAGCCCTCTATCAGCGGTTGATTGAGGGGCGACAGTTTGATGGAGAAGAAGCCGAGCGGCTGCGACGGCAGTCGGTGTTGCGCACCGAGGTCTTGCCAGATCTGACGTATACCGTGGTGCATGAAGCCAAAAGCTCTGGCCTGTTGCCCGAGGCCCTGGCCGATCTGGCCCGTAATTTAACTCAGCGTCTGGCGGACAACGAATCGGACTATGAGGTGCTCAGTGTGGCGGCGGGCCTTTATGACCGCTATCAGGAGCTTTTGCAACGGCGAGGTCTGATTGATTACGACGACATGATTTTGGCGGCGCTCAAAACCCTCAAAGATCCGGATCTACGACAGCTATGGCAGAGTCGTGTCTTTGCTGTCTTTGAGGATGAGGCCCAGGACTCGTCTCCACTACAAACCCAGCTTTTGGAACTGCTTGCGGTTGATCCAGCCCATCCAGAGGCACTCCCAAATTTAGTCAGGGTAGGCGATCCCAACCAGGCAATTAACTCTACTTTTACCCCCGCCGATCCGGTTTTTTTTAATCAGTTTTGCGATCGCTGTGCCCAACACCCCAACACCCAATTCCCCAATTCCCAAACTCGTCTGGCCACCATCGATCAGGCCGGACGCAGTAGCGCCCTGATTATGGAGGCGGCTAATTTTGTCCTGGGGTGGGTTAATCAACATTCTCCCCTCAGCGGCAGCGAAAAGCCCTTTCGGGCTCAGGATATCCTTCCCGTGCCCCCGGATGATCCCCAGCTCAATGCCAACCCAGCTCCCCTGGATCGTGGCATCGTGTTGAAAAAGCCTAAGGATACGCTTGAGGCTGTGCAGCAGCTGGCCCAGCAGGTAACCGAGTTGATCAAAACCGATGCCCATCTTAGCCTGGCAGTGCTGGTGCGCGAAAACCGGCAGGGGCGATTTGTGCGAGAGATTCTCGAAGATAAAGACCGGCTGGGTTTCGACTTTAGCGAAACGGGGATGCGAATTTATGACGTGGGGCAGCGCGATCGCAAAACCCACATTCCCCTCGAAATGCTGCGCCTCTTGCAGTTCATCGAGCGGCCCCACTCCCCGGACTATCTCAAAGCCGCCCTGCGCGTCCTGGTTGATCGACAGCGGGTGCCCACCCAAGATTTGAATCCCCTGGCGATTGCCCCCGAGCAGTTTCTGTATCCAGGTCCCCTGGATCCCCCCTTTGAGGCTGAGCCTGCTCGAGTTGCCCGCCGCTACTGTACTGGCCTATTGCGGGCGCGTTTAGAACTGCCCGCCTACCATCTGATCCCCTTCTTTGGCTCGAGCCTGGGCTATGACCAGAGCGAACTCGCCACCGCCGATAAACTCGCCGCCCGCCTGGCCCAACAAACTGCCGAAGACAACACCCTCAGCGCCATGATCACCGTGCTGCAAGAAATCGTCAGCGCTGAGCAGTTTGACGCCATCGAAGCCGAAAACACCGAATCAATTTACACCCAACCTGGTCAGATCACCATCATGACCCTGCACAAAGCCAAAGGGTTAGACTGGGACGCGGTCTTTTTGCCCTTTCTCCACGAGCGTCAGATCCCCGGCACTGTATGGGTGCCGCCCCAAACTGAATTTCTCGGCGACTTTACCCTGGCCGAGGTGGCCCGCGCCCAAATCCGCGCCCACACCCACAGCGACCTTAAAAACAAACCGATCCCCGACGTGTGGACCGCCTGGCAGCAAGCTGCTGCTCTCAAAAAAGCTGAAGAATATCGCTTGCTCTACGTCGCCATAACCCGCGCCAAGCGTTTTTTATGGCTGTCCGCCGCCCAGCAGGCCCCGTTTACATGGAGTAAGCCGGATAACCTGCAAGAGGCAGCTCCCTGTCCAGTGCTTCCTGCCCTGGCAAAACATCTTGCAGGGTGATGGGTGGTGGGTAGTGGGTAATGGGAAAGACCTAAGAGGGAGACGGGGGGATGGGGAGATGGAGAGACGCGGGGATGGGGAGATAGGGAGTAATGAGATAGTTACCAGCGCAGCGCCCCCACCCAGCGCAGGAACTCACCATAAAGTTACAGATTGTCATAAAGTGCGATTACTCACTCCTATGCCAGTGAAAATAAGAATTACTGACCAATTTCTGAAAGATCTATGACCCGCGCTGTCATCAAATTTTCGTCCGAAGACTGTGGCATCTGTCACAAGATGTCGTTTTACGATGCCAAAGTGGCTGCTGAGCTGGACTTAAGCTTTATCGATGTCAAAATGCAGGATACCGCCACCTATCGTAAATATCGGAAAATTTTACTCA
>JBCCRZ010000792.1:0-2548 GCA_039200855.1 Cyanobacteria bacterium P01_D01_bin.44
CAACAACTGCGTTAGCGCCAGTGGATAGCTTTGCAGCGTTTCCCCAGTAGTGCCGACAAGTTTGCCGACTTCCTGGTTGCCCTCTAAGCTACAAAATTGGCCCAGGTAGGGGATTTCATTGCAGAGAATGCGCTCTAACTGTTGCACCTGACCAGGGGTGGCATGGCCGTCAACGGATAGTACATCCACTGGCTTACCCATGTCGCGGGTAAGCCCCAGACGGATGGCCGTGCCCAGGTCGTTGCCGCTGTCATTCAAAATGTGGGTAAAGTCAGGGTGTGGAATTGTGGGTCGCAGCACCAGACTCACATTGAGCAGCAGATCGTTTTGATCTTCGCCCCCGTCCTCAGGGGGATAAAAGGTGACAATCACATCGGACCACTTGCGCTGGGGACGAATGAAGGCTTCAGAGTCGGGCTCTCGCTGGCGTAGCTGGTCAAGCACCTGATCGTCGGTGTAGCCCCGCTTGCGAGTATCTCGCTTGATTTTCCACTTGGCCCGCAGGTCCTCGGGGGGGGCCAGATAAACCTTGACATCATAGGTGTCACGGGCGGCCTGGGTTGAGTAGCCGAGCAGCCCTTCAACCACTACGAACTTTTTAGGTTCGATATATTCCGGCGGGTCAAACATGCCGCTGGTGTGGTTGTAAATCGGCTTGAGGATGGGTTTTCCTGCGCGCAGCAGGTACAGGTGTTGTTCAATGATGTCGAGATAGTTGCAATCTGGGTGCAGCGCCGAAATGCCCATTTCTTTGCGCTGTTGACGGTCGTAGCGGTGATAATCGTCGGTGCAGATGGCTGTCACTTGGTCTTCCCCAAGTACTTGGGCAATCCCTCGTGTTAGCGTTGTTTTACCAGCTGCACTATCGCCCACAATACCCAGAATGATGGGTCGCTCAGCCATAAGACCTCCTAGCTTTGATTAAGATTTTCTTTGCTTTTAATAGGTTTAATTTTAGGGACCAATGGGCACGCACTCAAGAATTGGTTAAAACGAATACTATTGATCGTGATGACCCAGTGCTAATGCTGCAACCCTCTGACATCTCCCTTGGAACCCTCGTGCGCCTGCCTGAACTGCTCGCTCCAGCAGGTACCTGGGAGTGTGCTAAGGCGGCGGTTGAGAATGGAGCCGATGCCATTTACTTTGGTCTCGATCGCTTTAATGCACGGATGCGGGCGGACAACTTTATTGTCGCTGATCTGCCTGAACTCATGTTGTTTTTGCACCAGCGGGGCGTAAAAGGCTATGTCACCTTAAATACGCTAGTCTTTCCCCAAGAGTTATCCGCTGCCGAGCGCTATCTGCGCACCATGATCACCGCTGGGGTAGATGCGGCCATTGTGCAAGACATTGGCATTTGCCGGTTGATTCGCCATCTGTCGCCCGATTTCCCAATCCATGCGTCAACTCAAATGACGGTGACCTCAGCGGCGGGGGTAAGGTTTGCCGAGCAGGTTGGCTGCAATCTAGTGGTTTTGGCCCGGGAGTGTACCCTCAAAGAAATTGAAAAAATTCAACGGCAGCTGCGGGATAGCGCTGACAAAATAGACCAAAGCCTATCCCTGCCCTTAGAAGTTTTCGTCCACGGCGCGTTGTGTGTTGCTTACTCAGGGCAGTGCCTCACCAGCGAATCTCTAGGGGGCCGATCTGCCAACCGGGGAGAGTGTGCCCAAGCCTGCCGGATGACCTACGAACTCATCTCGGATGGTGAAACGGTCGATTTGGGCGATCGACAATATCTACTCAGCCCCCAGGACCTCTCTGGGTTGCCGGTCTTAGCTGACTTGGTCACAAGCGGCGTCAGCTGTCTCAAAATCGAAGGCCGCCTCAAAACTCCAGAATATGTCGCTAACGTCACCCGTACCTATCGCCAGGCCCTTGATCGCCTTACCAGTACAGGCGTTGCATGCAACGCCCCTACCCACCCCACCGCATCAGAAAAATACAACCTGGAGATGGCCTTCTCCCGTGGTCTCTACACTGGCTGGTTTCAGGGCATCAATAACCAGGAACTAGTCCATGCCAGGTTTGCTAAGAAACGCGGTGTCTACCTGGGCGAAGTGAAGCAGGTCTTGAAATCTCAAATCATTCTCCACACCGAAATCCCTATCAAACCAGGGGATGGCGTCGTGTTTGACACTGGGCACCCTGATACCGACCAGGGCGGTCGCATCTATGAAGTAGAACGTCAGGGTAAATGCGTCACCCTCGGTTTTGGTCGCCACGATATTGATTTGCGTCGCATCCGCGTCGGTCACAAACTGTGGAAAACCTCTGCCCCCGAACTTGACAAAGCCCTGCATCAAACT
The DNA here is from genome assembly GCA_039200855.1 of Cyanobacteria bacterium P01_D01_bin.44. Taxonomy (GTDB): domain Bacteria; phylum Cyanobacteriota; class Cyanobacteriia; order Phormidesmidales; family Phormidesmidaceae; genus SIO4C1. Next base: position 2,313 of record JBCCRZ010000792.1, read on the forward strand.
TACAAGGGCGACCAGCCCAAATTTCAGCGCCCTATCACGATTGAAATTTACGGCATTGAAGGCGAACCGCTGACGGCTATTGCCACCGATGCCAAAGGTCACGTTGCCAAAACTACTTCAGAAATGGCTTTGGTCGTTGCCCATAGCACACCTCTAACGACCGAACGCCTTGAAAAACAATTTTCTCGCTTAGGCAATACACCCTTTTGTTTGGGGGCGCTAGTAAATCACCTCGA
>JBCCRZ010000793.1:0-2521 GCA_039200855.1 Cyanobacteria bacterium P01_D01_bin.44
GAGTCGAGTGCAATGCCACGTCAAGTCGGTGATCGGTATGCTTGTGAGAAGTGCGGGGCCCAGCTGGTTTATGAGAAGCCCTGTCCCTGTCCAGACAGTATGCCCCATTCAGAAATCTGCTGCGGAGAGCAGATGAAGCTCGTGCAGGAAGAGGCTCCAGCAACGACGGAGAAGAGCTGAATGCCCCAGCCCGATCAGTCTGCCTTACAAGCTCGAAATAAATTACTCGCGATGTTTCTGGTGCTTTGCATCCTGGATGCGCTGCTGGTTTTTATCGCGCGGGATCTATGGGCCGTCGGGCGTATCTTACTGACCATCGCCGTGATGTACTTTGTTTTGCAGGGGCGAAAATGGGCAAAATGGCTCCTGATCGGGATTTGTAGCTTGCTAGTGGTCGCGTTAATAGCCCTGGTGCTTGGGCTGAGTTCCCAGCTCTCAACGGTGCTCATCGTCGGGAGTTGGGTCATGATCATTCTCAGTGCGATCATTCCTATCTATATGACCCGCAGCCAAGCTTTAAACCGTTATTTCTCCTGGAAAAGACAAAATCATTAACGACAGGCCAGCCGGTTCACTGAAATCGGGTACCATCAATGATATTCGCTGCGGCCTCATGAACACGGACGTTAGGCGTCAATAAACAGGTCTTCCCCTGCTTGGGTGACACTAAAACTCGCCACATCGGTGGGGGTTTTACCCATCGCCATCATTTTCTTAGCCGCACCGGGTAAGGGGATGCCAACAAAGGAGTCTACCCATTCAATGTTTTTGCCCGTACACATTTCAAACTTAGACCCGTGAAAGGGGCAAGTAATCACACCGTTCTCAAACTTGCCTTTGGCCATAGGCAGGCCCAGGTGGGGGCATTTATTGGCAACCGCACAATACTGATCACCCACTTTAGCCACGAGGACTGATTTACCATCAACACTGGCTTTCAGGACTTTATCAGCACTGACATCAGCCGTAGTGGCAATTTTGGTTTTAGCCATGGTAGAAGACTCCTATAGTGTGGATAATCTTAAAATTCTTAAAATTGAAAATTGGGATAACTGCACTCGGCGTAGTAAGCGACCAACGCTATAGTACCGGATCGGCCAGCTACCAGTCCGTCTGTGTGGATATGTGACAAGTTTTTACCTAAAATCCGACTGACGTCACTTACGACACTTGTTGTGACTGCCGTCGCAAAAGGTCGGATACCGCCTGCGGCGTCAGGGCTTTATCAAATAAAAAACCTTGCCCGATGTCACACCCACTGGTCTTGAGATGGCACAGTTGAGCTTTGGTTTCAATGCCTTCTGCAATCACGTCCATTTTGAGGGTATGGGCTAGAGAGACAATGGATTGAATGATTTCTAAATCTTCGGCTTGGGTCTCTAGACGAGCGACAAAGGAGCGATCAATTTTGAGGGTGCGGACGGGAAACTTTTGCAAATGGCTGAGGGAAGAATACCCTGTGCCAAAGTCATCCAAGGCCAATCGGATTGAGTGTGATTCTAGCTCTTGAAACACTGAAGCCGCTACGGTGGGATTATCCATCAACATGCTTTCGGTAATTTCTAACTGTAGATAGCTGGGGTCTAACCCCGTTTCTGCCAAGATCTTAAGAATGCGATGCACCAGATTGGTGTTGGACAGTTGTTTGCTAGAGAAATTGACACTTAGCGTGAAGGTAGAAGATATCCAACCCTCATGCAGCCAGCTTTGTACCTGCTGGCAGGCCTGCTCTAACACGTACTGACCCATCGGAATAATCAGTCCCGTTTCCTCCGCAATCGGGATAAACTGCTCCGGAGGTACGTAACCTTGTTGAGGACGATGCCAGCGCAGTAGCGCCTCAAGACCCACTAACTGATTGGAGCGCAGGTCAACCAGCGGTTGATAGTGCACCTCAAGCTCTTGACGTTTGACCGCATATCTCAAATCAGTCTCTAGCTGCAGACGCGACATGGCTTCGTTATGCATCTCTTGATCAAAGATGGCATAACAAGAGCCCCCTTGAGCTTTAGCGCGATACATGGCCGTATCGGCCTCACGAATGAGATCTTCAGGTTTTTGTAAATCTGGCCGTCCCAGAGCAATGCCAATACTTGCCCCCGTGAAAATTGTGCGCCCCTCGAGTTCAAAAGGACTGGACAGGGCAGCATGAATGCGTTCTGCAACCTGGGTCACATCCTCTAAGTCACTCATGTCCTCCAGTAAAATTGCAAATTCGTCACCGCTGAGACGAGCCAATGTGTCACTGACCCTAAGCTGATGCTCGATCCGCCGGGTAAAGCCGATCAAAAGCTGGTCCCCCATGCCATGCCCTAAACTATCGTTGATCAATTTAAACCGATCTAAATCAATAAAAAGGAGTGCAAAGTGAACACTTCTACACCGGCGAGACAAGTCGATCACATGCTGCAGACGCTCAATAAAAAGAACCCGATTCGGGAGTTTGGTCAGCGGATCATAGAGGGCCATCCAGGCGATTTTGTCTTTTTCTTGACTGCGCTCTGTAATGTCTCGTAAGGAA
>JBCCRZ010000794.1:0-2506 GCA_039200855.1 Cyanobacteria bacterium P01_D01_bin.44
ACCAAAGATTTGCCGAGGGATTGGGCTAGTATTCCAAAGCGCACCCACCAGGGCAGCCAGCGCGAGTGAGCCTGATGCCAACAGCGATGGGGGTAATTTGGCTAACCCGCCTAGCTTCAAAGCGTTTGGGTAAAACCGTTCATACAACTTTTGCCAGTCTGGGAAAGCCGCATATAGACTCAAAATGGAGATAAATGGAATCCCCAGCAGCAGCATATTGAAACTGTGGAAAATGGGTGCCAACCGAAAGATAATCGCCTGGGCAATGCGACTAAAGAGCACCAAAATAAAGCCCGCTTCAAACAGCAGCACCCCATATTGGACCAGCACCATTAAAGCACCCATCTGCCCCAGCTGAGGTCCCAGCGGATTGACTGGAAACCCATTGCTGAGATAACTGTTGAGCCCTTTCTCAAGGATGAAATTGCCGACAAAATGGGGCTCAATCAGCCAGGTTAACTTCACCAGTTTTTCGACCGCCGCCGATAGAAACAAAAGCGACAAGATCATCATCAATCCGCGTACTGGCCAGATATAGCGCCAATCAGACGTTTTGGGATCAATCGCAGGCTTACCTTGCTTTTGCCGAATCAACGCATCAATTGAGTACGTGCTGCCCCAGTCAGATAGCAGCATAAACAACGGCACATAAAATACCGTTAGTACCAGGGTGCGTTCCTGCACTAAAAGCCAGGTTCGAAAAACGGCTAGACCAAATCCCATCACCCACACAATCAAAGTGGCAAGGCGGGTTTTGTACCCCAGCATTAGCAAAACTAAGGCTGTGACCAGACAGATTTCCATCGCTGGGTAGCCCTGCTTGGGCAGCGGTGATAGCCAGTCAAACAGAACGGTGGGCTCCCAGAGGCTGGTGGGCACCAGGCCCAGCTCAGTGAACTGTAAGGGACTTAAAAACCACAGGTAGAAAACGCTGTAGACAATCCGATAGAGCCCAACTCGTCCGGCAGCATTTTGAGCAGGGCGGGTCAGCCATTGGACGTAGCGACGCTCAAGTCGCTGAAAAAATTTCATGCCGTTTTATGGGGAGAGATCAGGCGTCGAGGCGGTGATGCGATCTACCAGCACCGTTTGCATGGGCTGATCAATGTCAATGGGCGGCTGTTGGTCAAAGTCAACCTGCCAGCTGTAGCGCCAGATTTCAACCTGCTCAATGCGGGTATCCAGCACAAATTCTACCTGGCGAATCAGGTAAGGACGATAGACGGCTTGCTGCTCGGCAGAGCCTTCAATCGCTTGTCGGATAAGCCTTGGTCCAGGCGCTTGGCTTGACTTATCGTCATCTAGTGTATAGAGATCCATCGGGCGTAAGATATGTTGTTGCCCAGTCTTGTCTACAATGTGAAGCTCGAGGCGCTCGACTTCGGTGGGAGGGCTGTAGTCACCGTCTGAATACATATCCCACCAGGTAAACGGCCATAGTTTGCCCCCCAGCGCGATTAGCAACAAAGAGACCGTCGTAATCAAGTATTTTGCTACGTGCAGGTCTCGAGAGTCCATAGATGCCATCTTAAATCGTCAAAATTCAGGCTGGCTCAGTAAGCAAGCGGCCTCTATCAGAGCAATATCCCCCTCTTGAAAAATGGTGCAGGTGGGCATTAGCTGTCTTAGGGCGGGTGATTGGCCTTGTTTTAGGGTTGCGATCGCATCGTCAATCGCAGGCTTAAACTGTTGCAACCATTTACTCTGAGCCATAAACCCAGGGTTAAACGCCCCGCCATCTACCAGCCACACATCAATCCCATACTGGTGGATGATCCGTTGCAGCTCACCCAGGTCGGGGCTGGTTTGGGCATAAATCAGATCAATCACGCGCTGGCGAATCTGGTCATAGTAACCCGTATGGTAAGCAATGCTATGTTCTTGGCTGACCAGCACGCTCCGTCGGGCAAAGGTCGAGATATTATCCGCCTCCTCTGACAGCGACGCGACTAATGTGTCTTTTGGTTGCTGCGCCAAAAATTCGTAGAGGGTGCCCTGGGTGGGGGCCAAATATAAAACATCTAGAAAGCTTTTGAGAGAAGCAGGATAGAGCATCAGGCCGATCACCACCCAGGTCACAAAAATCTTAGCAACAGACTTAGCAACAGGCTTAGGAAAAAAAGGTCGAATCCATCGCCCCGCTGCATCGGCCAGGCTAATGAGTACTATGGCGGCGGCCATCGACAAAATAATACTGGCACTATAGTGGGTGTAGCGATTGGGGGCATGTAGCCTAAACAGCAGGACATGGGCCATGAAAAAGCATCCCAGCGAAGCCCCGGCAAGCTGCGCCAATAGCCCAAAGGCTGGCGTGGTTTTTAACAAGAGGGGTAACCGTTGCCGCAAGGGAAGCAGCAGTGGCAACAAAAAACCCGCAAATATTGCCACAGGATTCAGCATCGAAAACAGACCGCTTTTACCCCCCAACCAGTAGTCAAGCCCGGTTTTACCAAAAAAAGGCTGCCGCCCGCCCGCCCCAAACTCCGGCATGGTTTTAGCTTGGGCA
>JBCCRZ010000795.1:0-2486 GCA_039200855.1 Cyanobacteria bacterium P01_D01_bin.44
ACCGTGCGGGCGGTGGGGATTGGCGATCGCAACTCGGGCCAGCAGTTTTGTAACTACACTGGGTTCTCCCCGGAGCATCTCTTTGTAGATCCCACAGCGGCGCTGCATCAGGCGCTTGGGCTATATCCAGGGTTGACCCTCAAGGTGCCGGGGCTCAAGCCCGGCCAGGCCGCCTGGCTCAATCTCATGCTGATGTGTGCGGGCATTGCCAGCCCCGGCACCCTTAGCGAAGTGTTTCGCGGTTACCTGGGCGATCGCAACGCGCCGCAGCTGATTGGCGATGATGAGGTGGTGAAAGGGACGCCCCTGCCCGCGATTAAAGGATCGTTCTTCCAGCGGGCAGGGGGTAAAGGGTTTCAGCGCCCGTTTGAGCTGGCCACCCTGCGCCTGCGCAACATGACCGAAGTACTGAGTCATTGGGGTACCTATGTGCCCAATGCGACCTACCTTACGCAGAGAGGCGCAACGTTTTTATTGGATGCCCAGGGGCAGCTGCTGTATGAGCATCGCGATCGCAACATCCTCGGCTTTGCTAAAAATATGAGCCGCCCCTTGTCGTTTTTGTCAGATCTATCAGGCACCTAGATCTGACACATCTCTACTAGGAACTAGACACACTAGAACTGCTGATCTATCGTTCATAAAGCTCGAGGGGCAAGCCATCTGGGTCTTGAAAGAAAGTAAATCGCTTGCCGGTTAGCTCATCGGTGCGAATCACCTCAACCTCAACCCCTTTGGCCTGCAAATCCACGACAGCAGCGGTGATATCATCCACTTCAAAGGCCAGGTGCCGCAGCCCAGCCGCCTCGGGGCGACTCACCCGCTGGGGCGGGTTAGGAAATGAAAACAGCTCCAGGGTATCCGCATCACCAATCCTCAGATCAAGCTTGTAAGAGTCTCGCTCGGCCCGGTAGGTTTCTTGCAAAATTGAGCCGCCCAAGACCTCTGTATAAAATCGCTTGGACGCTTCGTAATTGGAGCAGATAATGGCTACATGGTGGATGTGATTGATGTTCATGGTTATGCAGAATACGTGGCAGGTTTATGGAGGTTTGTTGACATGCCAATCGTCTAATCCCTATCTGCCTCGTTCAGGTATTTTGTCAAGCAACCTGGCGACTTTTTTGTGTCCCCGAGACTTGATAGTCTAGACATACCAGTGGTTCATAGAGCCTCGGTGTACTAATTTCACGATTGATTTGGCAAAGCGCCCCGGCTGCGGTCGGGGCTTTTTATTGGCAAAGGCAAGGGGAGTAGAGGGAGTGGGGGAGTGGGGGAGGTGGTGAAGAGATAAGAGGCAGAGGGGGCAAGTCCTCTCACCGAGCGCAGTATCCCCACCAAGCGCCAGCGACCCCACCAAGCGAAGCGGACTCACCAAGCAAAGCGAACTCACCAGCGAAGCGGACTCACCAGCAAACCCGAATATTTAACTTTGACGAACTAATAGCTTTAAGGTCGCCTGGTTGTCGATGAGCCGGGGGTTTCCCTCCGGGTCGAGGGCGCTGAAGTGATGGAAATATTGCTGCAGGGATTGGGGAAATTCGGGGAATTTAAACACGGCGTCGCCGCCTGCGATCGCAGACCAAAAATGCCGCAGTTTTGGCGCATATAGCTCAGCCTCGGTGGGGGGTAGGTTCAGCGGTGGCCCGGTCAGCAGCTTCATCATAAAAGGAAAGGAGCGTTTCCCCATCCAATCTTTTGAGGTGGCTTGCAGGGTGGGCCAGTTAGGCACTGCTTCGATCCGGCTGGAGGCGACCTGTAGCTGGGAATTCCCCCCTGCATCCTGAGCAAACTCCAGCAGACGATAAGGGTGGGGGTAGCTCACCAATGATCCGGTGGTAATCTCATACAGGTCGTCTGACTGGGCAATGTCCTGCACGTGCAGGTGCCCGGTAAACATCAGCTGCACGTCCGCGGCCTTAAGCCGCTGGGTCAGCGCCGTCGCATTTTTGACCATATAGCGTCGCCCCATGCCGCTGCGTGACTGCCCCGGCAGATGTTCCAGCGCATTATGGTGCAGCATCACCATCACAAATTCATCCTGCAACTCCGCTAGTCGCGCATCCAACCAGTCGAGCTGAGCCTGATCTAGATAACCGTGGTGAAAGGGGTTGCCGTCGCCATCAAAGCCGTTGGAGTTGAGGGCAATCAAATGCACGCCACTGAGGACTTCGCGATGGTAGTAGGGCTGGTCTGGCCGGGTATAGCCAAAGTCGCCGTAGCATTCGGTGAACTCATTGAGAGAGAGGGTGCGATCGCAGCCCCCCTCTAAAATCACATCGTGGTTTCCCGGCACCACATAGACCGGAAACGGTAGCTCAGCTAGACGATTGACCAGCCACTCATGGTTATCTCGCTCACCGTGCTGCACCAAATCCCCCGGCAGCAGCAAAAAATCCAGCTCTGCCTCCACCAGCTCCGCTAAAATCTGCTCAAAAGCCGGAATACTCACCTCCACCAGGTGAAACCGATTGGGCGCATCCCAA
>JBCCRZ010000796.1:0-2481 GCA_039200855.1 Cyanobacteria bacterium P01_D01_bin.44
AATCGTTTCGAGTGAAAACAGGATTTGAATTAAACCAACTTGAACTCAACCTAGTAAGCCAGACCCATGCTGCGGGTGGTTTCAGCACCCAAATAGACACGGATGCTCAAAAAGTCTGTAGGACAGGCTGTTTCACAACGCTTACAGCCTACGCAATCTTCTGTCCGAGGAGATGCGGCAATTTGGCCTGCCTTACAACCATCCCAAGGCACCATTTCTAAAACGTCAGTAGGACAAGCGCGCACGCACTGGGTGCAGCCAATGCAAGTATCGTATATCTTGACCGAATGAGACATCGAGTGAAGGCTCCGTTATTAAAGGATTTCAGATATATAGTGAGCTAGCTAGAAATAGTATGAGGATCCTTTGAAAGATCCATTTTCTGAAACTAACTACGGATTCAGAGTGTTCTCCAATTACAAAGTAAGTTTATCAGTGTGGTTTTTCGAGCGTCTCGACGCTCTTGTAAAACTTTATGGAACGTAATAATTGTGAGGTCAGTGGGCTGTACTGCCAGAGACTTAGGCTAGTCGAATAGACGGTCACGCTTTCCTATAAGATGAAGAAATGCCTAAATCCTGTAAAGCGCTCTTATAGCTGCTAAGTCACTTATGAGAGTCGCTTGTGGGCAGGCATTTTACTGAATGCTTCGTTTGCTGCTGCTTTGAAGGAAAAGCATAAATATGAGTCAAGCCGACATATTTGAAAAGGTCAAAAAAATTGTTGCTGAGCAACTCGGGGTCGATGAGGCCGAGGTCAAGCCAGAAGCCAGCTTCGCCAATGATTTAGGGGCCGATTCACTAGATACCGTAGAACTAGTGATGGCGTTAGAAGAGGAATTTGACATCGAAATTCCGGATGAAGCGGCGGAAGGGATTGGCACCGTGCAGGCGGCGGTTGATTTCATTAAAGACAAATCTGCGGCCTAGGGGCCAAAATCGACTGATGGCGGTCGTCCACCGAGAGAGCTGTTTATCACCTGGGAGTGATCTCCCTTGGGTTTGAGGTCATGACACATTACGAGAAAAAGCGCGTTGTTATCACGGGTATGGGAGCCATTACGCCCCTCGGCAATACTCTGGATGCCTATTGGCAGGGGTTGACAAGCGGCAAAAATGGCATCGGCGACATCACCCTATTTGATGCGTCGCATCATGCCTGTCGGATTGCGGGTGAGGTCAAGGGGTTTGATCCGCTGGAGTACCTCGATCGTAAAGATGCCAAGCGGACCGATCGGTTTGCCCAGTTTGCGATCGCAGCCAGCAAACAAGCCCTGGCAGATGCCAAATTCGAGATTACCGATCTCAACGCAGAGCAAGTCGGCGTCATGATTGGCACTGGAGTGGGCGGCCTGCGAGTCATGGAAGAACAACAAGCCATATACCTCAACAAAGGCCCCAGTCGCTGTAGCCCCTTTATGGTGCCGATGATGATCGCCAATATGGCGGCGGGGCTGACCGCGATTCATACCGGTGCTAAGGGGCCTAACTCTTGCTCGGTGACGGCTTGCGCGGCGGGCTCTAACGCCATTGGCGATGCCTTTCGGCTGGTGCAGCAAGGCTATGCCCAGGCAATGATCTGCGGTGGCACTGAGGCAGCTATCACGCCATTATCATTGGCGGGGTTTGCGTCGGCCCGTGCCCTGTCGACTCGCAATGATGATCCGACCCATGCCAGCCGTCCGTTTGACAAAGACCGCGATGGGTTTGTCATGGGCGAAGGCTGCGGCACTTTAATTTTAGAATCCTTAGAGCACGCCCTCAGTCGCGGGGCACGCATTTATGCTGAGATGGTGGGCTATGGTATGACCTGCGATGCTTACCACATGACGGCCCCGGTTCCTGGGGGGGAGGGCGCTGCGCGATCGATTCAACTCGCCCTCAAAGATGCGGGGGTGACCCCAGATCAAGTGAGCTACGTGAATGCCCACGGCACTAGCACCCCTGCTAACGACCCCACCGAGACGGCAGCCATTAAAACGGCCCTGGGCGATCAGGCCTATCGAGTGGCAATCAGCTCCACCAAGTCAATGACGGGTCATCTACTGGGAGGCAGCGGCGGCATCGAAGGCGTCGCCGCTGCTATGGCAGTGGCCCATGATCAAATCCCCCCTACGATTAATTTAGAAAACCCGGACCCTGACTGCGATTTAGACTACGTCCCTAACCAGGGGCGCGCCCAAACAGTCAATGTAGCCCTATCCAACTCATTTGGGTTTGGGGGCCATAACGTCACCCTGGTTTTCAAAAAGTACAGTAGCTAGGGCTACAGATGGATGGGTTGATAGGTATAATGACCTAACATAATGCTTAACTAAACTTTAGGATCTTCTGAGTAATCGCAGAGAAATGCCCAAGGCTTAACCTTTAGCGTTTTTCTTTGCTGTAATCTGGCACATGTAGATATATAGATGCATGTGTCCCCTGAGTGCCGAGTTTTTCTCGTGCCTGGCTGCTCCTGCTTACACCGTCGTTAACCTCT
>JBCCRZ010000797.1:0-2477 GCA_039200855.1 Cyanobacteria bacterium P01_D01_bin.44
ATCTTCGGCGTATCCGCCAGTGCCATCGAGAATCGGGCGACCCAGACGACGATCGCGGGCCAGGGGGGTCAGTAGTCTAGACCCAGAGAGAAATCGCAGTACTTTAGATTTGCCAGCGGCATCGACACTGCTGAGGATAGCTGCAGTCCTGGCTTCGGCAATGATGCGTTCCTGGGGCCAATCTTCTAAAAGACCTTCGTCATCGAGCACCAGTTCAGAGATACCCTGAAAGTAGGCGTCGATGGTCTGCTGCTGGGTAATGACGTTTTGCTGGGTGGTCAGGTCGCGGGAGATTGTAAACTGCCGCCAGGCCACATACAGGGCCAACATGGCGATAAAAATCTGGCCCAAGGCCCCTAAAAAGTCACCCAGGGCCCCGACGACATCCCAGCGGATATTGCGGCCCCAAACCAAGATTTGGCGGTTGATGCCGCTGACCTGCATAATGCCGTAGATGCCTAAGATAATCCCAGGTAGCGAAATCAATAGGGCCTGTTGGTCCGCCGTGAGGTCGCGCAAAATTTCTCTAAGGGTAGGCAGTGCCAGCCTGAGGGAAATGGTAAGAGCGATCAAAGACCCTGCTAGGATTAGCCAAAAGCTATTTAGGCTCAAGCCAATCACGACGACGACAGTCGATGCGATCGCAACCAACAAAGCCGGGGCTGACGCGACCTTTAAAAGGGGCACCTGCACCGTGCGGGTGTCTAGGAAGTCATCCTCAGGCGGGGGCAAAACGGATTGGGGGCTGGTTGGCTTGGCATCAAGGGGGGCTTTGGCGTAATCATGATCGGGGTTGTAATCAATGGTGAACGCCTCTGACGGTCCCGGTTTAACCACCGGAGCACCATTGACATTACCGTCAATGCTAATTGAGCGCTGGATTGCAGGGGAAGCTGCATCAGATTGAGAAGGCTCAGGTGAGTTAGTCATGTGATCCGGATGGGGTAGCGCGCTCAACTCAAAATCTGGGGGCTTGGGTGTGCCAGCATTGATGCCCTGTAATAAGCAGAGTTTACCTGAAACCTAGGGATAAGCCTAGGAAATCTGTTTAGACGCCAGGCCTGTGTTAGTTGTCTATTAATCCATCCCTGCTAACGTTCTTTTGGCAGTCACCATGCAGCATCCCCCCCGATTACTGGTTACGGGAGCCAGCGGATTTTTAGGTTGGCATGTGTGCCATCAGGCTTGCGATCGCTATCAGGTCTATGGCACCTTTTGTACCCAATCGGTCAGTAGCCCACACTTTGCCACTGGACACCTTGACTTAAGCGATGCATCGGCCCTTGGGGCTTTATTTGATCAACTACAGCCCGACGCGGTGATCCATACCGCTGCCCAGTCAAGGCCTAACCATTGCCAGCAACATCCCACCGAGAGCTATCAGATTAACGTCGCCGCCTCAGAAACATTAGCCCAGTTCTGTGCCGAAGGCTCAATTCCGATGGTGTTTACCTCCACCGACCTCGTCTTTGATGGGCAGCACGCGCCCTACACAGAAACCGATCGGCCTCGGCCAGTGAATATTTATGGGGCGCACAAGGTAGAGGCTGAGCAGCGCATCCTGATGGCCCACCCAGCGGCAGTGATCTGCCGGATGCCGCTGATGTTTGGGGCCGCGACCCCGACCGCGCAGAGTTTTTTGCAAGGGTTTGTTAGCACATTGCAAGCGGGTAAACCGCTGTCGCTGTTTACCGATGAGTTTCGCACCCCAGCCGCCGCCACCGATGCCGCTGCTGGGTTACTGTTGGCTGTGACCCACCCCGGTAGCGGCCTCTGGCACCTGGGTGGTCCAGAGCGACTGTCTCGCTATGAATTTGGCCAGCGCATGGTCAAGGCCTGGGGCCTTGATTCGACCCTCTTAAAAGCGTGTCGGCAGGCTGATGTATCCATGGCGGCTCCGCGCCCTGCCGATGTGTCTCTGAGTAGCGCAAAAGCCTTTCAAATGGGCTATCGACCGCAGTCAATTGGGGCTGCGCTGGGGTATCTGACCTCAAAGGGTTAGACGAGTTTTGAGGGGCCGACGCGCGACTGGGGGCCACTGCTAAACTTAATCATTCCCACGCTTCCACGCCATGGCCTACTGCTTAAACCCCACCTGCACTGAGCCCCAAAATCTGGATGGAGCTGAAGTTTGTCAGGCCTGTGGGCAGTCGATAGCCCTGGCTGGGCGGTATCGAGCGTTCAAGCTAATTGGCCAGGGCGGCTTTGGACGTACGTTTTTAGCTCGGGATCGCACTGACGAGTGGTGTGTCATCAAACAGCTCTTTTGGACCGGTGGGCGACAGCCCATCCCGGAGATATCCGAGCGGTTTCGAGCGGAGGCCGAGCGGCTAAAGCAGCTGGGGTCCCATCCCCAAATTCCCCAGCTATGGGAATATCTTGAGGATGAAACCGGCCAATATTTAATTCAGGAATATGTCTCAGGGTTGACCCTCGAAGCTCAGCTCAAGCAGCAGGGGGCCTTTTCTGAAGCGAGG
>JBCCRZ010000798.1:0-2436 GCA_039200855.1 Cyanobacteria bacterium P01_D01_bin.44
CGAATGTCATCGGCAATCACCCCAATCGCCCCGCCGTAGCGAATCACCTGATTGAGGGCAGACTGATGAATGATTTGTTGAAAGCAACAGGACTCATCCTCATTAACTGGGGGCAACTGGGCCGGATCGCCGACAAACAGCATTTGGGTCATAATGTCGAGGCGCGATACGGCGTTAACCAGCAGCTTCCACATCTCCTGGTTGACCATCGAGCATTCGTCCACCACGACCAGGCGAAAGTTGGGCACCTGGTTATCTTGATTGCGAACAGTCTCAAAGACCTGATCCCCTGTGGCTGTATCAAGTACCGGTTTTAGCCCGAGCAGCTTGCAGCAGGTCATGCAGTCTACCTTGAGGTCCCACTGGGCAGCCATGGTGCGCAACACCTTGGTAGCTTTGTTGCTAAAGGCGGTAAACACAACGGAGCGGTTGTCGTTTTGCGATCGCAACCGTGTAATCAACGCGTGTAACAGGGTGGTTTTGCCCGTGCCCGCATAGCCAGTCAGCAAATACAGCTTTGACTGACTTTGCAAAAAAGCTTCAATAGCCTGGATCGCCTCCCACTGCTCAACGCTGAGGGAAATCCCGGGTAAGACCTCAGGAATCTGATCCAACGGGGGGCTCTCCATAAACCCATCTATACCCAAAACTAAAACACCAGTGTCATCATAGCGAGTCTAGCCAAACTCACAGCCAAAAACGATGAGTCCGTCTAACAGAAAATGATCTTGGGTGTAGCCCAGGCAGCGGTCACCCTGGCTAGGCAACGGCTAGCAGATCTGGATTTTTGAGACCGTAGAAGATGGGGTCACGCTCTAAATTGCCCACTGTTACCATTTGATACTGTCGTGCCTGCAGATTTTGGCAAATCGCCCGAATCGACCACAATGTCGTTTTCCGCCATACATGCAGCAGCACAATCTGCTGATCTTTGGCCTGGCTCACAACCCGATGGCGCAGCCGAGTTGGCTGTTCAACGCTCTTTTCTTCATGACGATCCCAGCCACACATCTGATAGCCAGGCATCGCCGCTAAAATCGCCCGCTGGTTAGCCTCGTTGATAAATCCGTTAGGCGGCCTAAAAAAACGCGGTGCTTCACCAAACGTGGTCGCGATCAAATCATGGTTGCGACGCACCTCATCCACAGCCTGGGTCGGTGAAAGCTGATGGAAGTTAGCAGGATGGCTATAGGAATGATTTTGGACCTCGTGACCACCCGCTTTAATCTGTTCAATTACGTCTGGGTAGTGATTAAGGGCTTTTTTGATATTGATACCCACTGCAAAAAACGTGACTCGAATGGGTGGGGTAGCCGTCTGGTTGAGCTCTTCGAGAACCCGCAATAGCACACGGGTTCCCAACTCTATGCCGTCAGTAGATGTGATTACCTTCGGATCATCATCAAATGTAAGCGCAATTCTAGCCATCTCTACAGGAAACCTCAGTGTCATTTTTCACCCTAAGCTGAAGCTTCAGACTCAGAGTAGACCTTTCCAGAAACAGCAGCTAGGGGACTGCACAAAAATAAAATCCCGGCTGAAAAGGGGAAAAGGGGAAAAGGGGAAAAGGGGAAAAGGGGAAAAGGGGAAAAGGGCTACCACAGGATTTGAATATTTTGAGAACAGTCGCACAGCGCAACAATGTTGTTGCAGGTATTCGAATGTCAGTTCAATAAGGCTCTAATCAGCCGACATTTGAGCTTGATAATAGCCTTGGAGCAGGTTTTCTAATTTCTCATCGGGGCAGCAGGCCACTACGGCCTCAAACACTTCAAGCAGTCTTGCCCCCGTCTCACCCAGGGTTGGACTCAGCCCCCAAACGTCTTGAACCCACTCCTGCGGAGCTTGGTCATCAAAAATGAGCCGATTGAGGAGTTGCTTTGCATCATCTGGGGAGAGTGCCATAGGGATCGCTTAGATAGGGCTGGTGATTATTATGGGGCAAGATTGGCCTGTACAGGAAGACGGTACAATTGGCCTAACTTTAACCCTAGCTTTGTACACAGGAGACAGGCGTATGTGGAAAGTATTATTGATGGCGATGTGCACGGCAATCCGGACTGTGGCCCCGCCGAAAAAGACGGCAAGATCGTCCCTGGACTTTCAGCTGGCGGACATTTTGACCCGATGAACATAGGCGAACACAAAGGCCCCTATCGCGAGGGACACTTAGGCGATTTGCCGCCTCTGTACGTAGACAGCTCCGGCACTGCAGTCACCCCCATCTTGGCCCCTCGCCTCACCGTTAACCAAACTGAAAGCCACTCGTTGATGATCCATGCCGGGGGGGATAATTTTTCAGATGACCCAGCACCTCTGGGTGGTGGCGGTGCAAGGTTAGCCTGCGGTGTACTCAGCGCGTCTTAACGGGTTATCTAAACGAAACTCACGCATCTATCCGTATCCAATGCTTCTAAACTTTGCCGCCTGGATGTA
>JBCCRZ010000799.1:0-2397 GCA_039200855.1 Cyanobacteria bacterium P01_D01_bin.44
ACTCAGCGGCCATGGTGGCCATGGTCGCTGCGATTTGCTGAGCCAATCGGCAAAAGTCATTAAACTCGGCGGCAGTCAGCTCAAGCGCCCACTGGTCTCCCCCCAGCAAACCTTGAAACTCAGGGGCCGATTCATCCCAACTGATGCGCCACCCAGGGCCTTCTTTGCTCTGACGCGCCATAGATTTGCTGCATTCTATATCTGCCAACTACATCTGCTAAAAGAACGGATTATGGCAACAAATCGGTAGCGCTGGGCGATGTCTGCTCGTTTTCGCCTTCACTGGGAAGCGAACTTGGAGCGGTTGACTCAGCCTCATCCCCCGAATCGCGACCGGTAAACAGGTCGAATAAAGTCTGGGACAGTTGATTTCGCTGCTGGCGAGTCATCGATTGAATCGCCGCCTTGTCGCCCTCCATGGGATTTTCAGACAGCACATCGGCGGACGGATAAAGGGATGCTCGGATCAGATCAAAGGCGTCTAGATAGTCGGCGATGGTGAGTTTCCAATCGAGGCGAAAATTGGGGGGGCGATTTTTTACATACAGGTGATAGCGAATCAGGCGACTCACCAGGGTGTCATCGACGGCGACCTCTCCACCGCTCTGCAAAGTGTAGGTGTTTTCGGTAGGGAACTCTGGGTATTGCGCGTAGATTTGGGCTGCGATCGCGGCGGGCTCAACCCGACGGATCACGATCCTGGGTTGGGCTTGGGCTGTGCCAACATGACCCATGTCAAACGGTAAAAGAGAGCTGCCCACTATTACAGTCAGAGCCGTCATAACGCTAAGGACGATTAACCAGCTTCTTGTGGGCCAGCTTCTTGTGGGCCAGCTTCTTGTGGGAAGCCATCCACCCTCAGCTGGCTGGCCATATGCTGAATCTGGTCTGCTCACTTAAAACTCAAACCTTAAAATTCAAAACTCAAAACGGGCGGATGTCTTTTAATTAAAGTTGAAATTCCCTACTCGCCGATAATCTCAGGCTGGGTAAGCTCATCAGACATTTCAACAATTGCCCGCAGGACAGGCTTCATGCGGGGGTCATCCATGTTGTCAAATTCTTCAAAGCGACGCCGCTGTGCCCGATTAGCCACCTGTACCGTAATCCGATAGCGATTGGACGCTGCGCTGATCAGGTCTTCGGTACGACGCATAATTTGGGTGGTGTCAAAGGGCAAACGCTTCATGCCAGATATTCCCGCTATATTTTGATTGCTCGAAACTTGTTTATCTTAACCTACCCAGATGCGATCTGCCCGGAGTTAGGGGGTATCGGCTTGGGGTGGCTTGCCATATCGTCACAAAATCAAAACGTCAGCGGCAGCATTTTTCCTCAATGGCTTTTACAATAATTTACATTGGATTCTCTCGTTGACGACCTGTTAAGTCCTATGCCTGATACCTTAACCAAGATTGCCTATCAGACTTTTCAGCAGGGCAAGCAAACCTTTGGCTTTGCCCACAAGACCCTCAGCTCTCGGGTGATGAGCTTTTTCTACCCGGTTGAGCGCACCGAGACCAATCGCCCTGAGACTAATCGCATAAATGGCGACTTGCTGGCCACCTTTAAGCAAAAACTGGACGCTCTGATCGAGACCGATTGGCAAGATGCCGAAGATGGGGTGTATCCAAAGCAGTTGCTGTTTGACAACCCTTGGGATGATTTCTTTTTTTACTACCCGATGGTGGTGTTAGATATCCCTAAAATTTGGGAGCGGGCTACCCAAAAACGTCATCAAGATTTCTCAGCAGACGTCAATACTGACGGCTATCCCAGCTACTACGTTCAAAATTTTCACCATCAGACCGATGGTTATCTCACCGATCTCTCTGCCAATCTCTATGACTTGCAGGTTGAGCTGCTATTTAATGGCTCTGCCGATGCGATGCGGCGGCGAGTGCTCAAACCCCTTAAGCATCACGTTGAGTCGATGCGCTCCCTGAGTGACGCAACACCCCAGTCTTTAAAGGTTTTAGATATCGCCTGTGGCACCGGACGCACCCTCAAGATGATTCGCGAGACTCTCCCTCAGGCGTCACTCTACGGCGTGGATCTCTCCCCCGCTTATCTTCGCAAGGCTAATCAGCTGCTGTCTCAAACCCCTGGCACGCTGCCACAGCTGATCCAGGCTAATGCGGAAACGTTGCCTTACCTCGACAACTATTTTGAGGCAGTGACGAGCGTCTTTATGTTCCATGAGCTGCCCGCTGCTGCCCGTCAAAACGTGATTAACGAAGCGTTTCGGGTGACTCAGCCGGGGGGTGTTTTGATCATCTGTGACTCTATCCAACAGGCCGACACACCTGAACTGTCCCCCATGATGGAAAATTTCCCAGAGACGTTTCACGAGCCTTACTACCGTCACTACACGACGGATAATATTACTGATCGGCT
>JBCCRZ010000800.1:0-2392 GCA_039200855.1 Cyanobacteria bacterium P01_D01_bin.44
AGGTCAACAAGCTTATTTCTTAGAAACCCAAACCTTTTCACCCAACATTGAAGATTTGGGGTTAGGCATCGACTCCCAAACCACAAACTACAGCTATGCCATGGAAGTCCAACCCGATGGCGGGGGAGTCATCATCACAGCCGACCCCATTGATAAACCTGTAAAAAGCTACATTGGAGCCGTTTTTGCGGCAGGGGAAAGCCCTGATACAGCTACAACCTATAGTCAGGTTTGTGAGGTAACCGGCTTTATCGCCTCTGGGGTGCCCACGTTTGCCCCTGAGACAAACACGATTGAATGTCCGCCAGGTTCGGAGCCTGTGAATTAATTCCTCCAGACACAAAAATTAGCTACCTGAAAGCAAGAAATCCTCATTCAGAGTCTCGTCTGGTGTGAAGGGTGATGCCTCTGGGAAGACAGTAAGGGACAAGTCGGTCTCGATACTGGCCTGCTTGCAAGCATCCCGATAGCATTTCTCAAAAACGCTGTTTAGATATCGCTTTAGGCTGGGGCTTGCCTCCAGATCGTTACGCAGCCGACGACGATGCTCAGCGATGCTCAATAGCCAACTTTTAGTGCGCTTATCGGGCTGATATTGATATTTCAGCAAATGCTGCAGCACGACCACCAGATTACTCTCCAGGGCTCGTTTTTCACTCCTCCCCATGCTTTCGAGTTCTTCTAATAAATTTTCCAGGTCGATGGCGGCAAAGTGACCTTGCCTCAACAACGCAGCGGTTGTGTCCAGCCATAATACATAATCTTGATCGTAGCTCTGGCCATAGTGCGTTAGTTGGGGTGTAAAGCGGCTTAGCGACATGGCTTTCCAACGTTAAAGAGCAGTGTCTTCAGTATATGAAATAGGGCATCAAATCATATCTAAAGCCGGGCCAAATGGGTCGCCAGCCTGAATCAGGTAAGTAAAATTATCTGCCCCCACGCTGCTGGTCAGTTTGGCAATGATTTTGTCTGGATTGTCATAAGGCCCGCTGATGTAGTAAGGCTTGCCGTCCTTACCAAACTCTAGTTGGGGCAGCTCCTCTAACCTCGGTCCCATCTGTTTTTTAGCCCGTTCAAAATCCGGATGGGGGTCGAGGCCCAACGACTTCGCATAGTCATAGGCTCCAAAGACAATGGCTTGAATCTGCTCCAGGGAAATCTGTTTGAAGGCTTGGTCATAGTTACCGACAGCCATATCAACCATGCGTTCGTAGTCAGTCGGGCTCATTTTGCGAGGGCCAAAGGCGTCTTTGACGCCAAGACACCAATAATCAACCAGGAAGCTAGTGACGGCATATTGGTGACCGTCCTGACGAACTAAGAAAATCTGTGCCAGCCCACCGACGCCGTCTTTTTCCAGTTTTTTGCCCAGGGTTTTGAGCAGGTTCTTCTGCTTCTGAGCCCCAAAGAAATAATCGGCGGCATTAGCATTAATCAGGCATTCTTTAAGCGGTGGGAGTGCTCTGGGGTGGCTGTATTTTTCTGGGTTGGCTTCGGCCTGGGTGCGGATAATGCTGCTGACCTCCGCTGGGCGTAGCCCCAGTTTGCGGGCAATTTGCTTGGGGGCAACTTTGCGATCGCGCAAAGCCAAAATTTCTTGAACTTGCTCATCTGTAGCTGACATCACCCCTATCTCCAAACGCACAACAGATACGACTTATTTTTGCGCAGGCCCGACAGAGGTAGGCCAAACAATTAGCAAGATTTTATACTGCTAACGGTCGCAAGGGCGCGTGCGCTGGAGTGCGTGCATGGGTGAGCTAAGCGTGATTAGCTTTCTAACTCTAAAATGCCGATCAAGATAGACACGATATCGGCCAAATCAGAGAGCAGAGTATAGGCGTTGATATCTTTGATGAGCAACCGGCTTTGCCGATCTAACACTCCAAATCGCCAGACATCGCCCAGGGTAACCGCCCCATACAAGCACTTGTGCTGATCGTTGGCAGATTTGTCGAGGGCAATCAATTCCACCGCTAGCTGGTTAAATCCTCGTTCAAGATCTCCTTTCTTGGCTTCGATGATGACGATATTGCCCGCAAACTTGATCCAGTAATCGATAGTGCCGCTCAGGTTTTCCCCGGCATCCAGGGGATATTCCACATCAATTTCAGCCTGAATGTATTCCAACAGCTCTAGTAAAAGGGGCGAAATGTAGAACTCTCGTTTTGCTGCCTCAGAGGTGAGCGAAATCAACGGCAGCTTTTTGACATAGGTTTCCCGTAGTTTGTCAAGGTGGCTAAGCACCTGGGTAGGGCAAACGCATCTTAACCAACCACAACCTTGAGCAGGTAGTCGTCATCCCATCCAGCCCGAAGCCGCTTGTTTTTAATGCCAACCTTAGCAGTCTTTTCTTGATTCAAAGCACTCACTGCTAGATGCCTCAGCAGGG
>JBCCRZ010000801.1:0-2382 GCA_039200855.1 Cyanobacteria bacterium P01_D01_bin.44
ACCTATCTACCGTTGATGCCCTTGGCGGTGGAGCAGTTTGACTTGTCGGCCTACGATCTGGTGATTTCGAGCAACCATGCAGTGGCCAAGGGAGTGCTCACCGGCCCCCATCAGCTGCATCTGAGCTATGTACATACGCCTGTGCGCTACGCATGGGATTTGCAGCATCAGTATCTGGCCCAGGCTGAGCTCACCCAGGGCCCCAAGAGCGCGCTGACTCGCTTGATATTGCATTATTTGCGCCTGTGGGACGGTGCCAGCGCCAATCGGGTAGATCGGTTTATGGCCAACTCGAAATTCATCGCCAATCGGATTTGGAAGGTGTATCGCCGCCCATCCCAGGTAATTTATCCGCCAGTGGATATTCAACGGTTTCGGTGGGACTGCCCCCGGGATGATTTTTATCTGACGGTGTCGCGGTTTGTGCCCTACAAGCGGGTCGATTTAACGGTGCAAGCCTTTAACCAGCTGGGGCTGCCGTTGGTGGTGATTGGGGACGGACCTAATCGCGCCCAGATAGAGACGTTAGCCCAGGACAATGTGCAGCTCCTGGGAGCCCAGCCCGATGCCGTGGTCGAGGACTGTTTACAGCGTTGCAAGGCGTTTATCTTCCCCGCTGAGGAGGATTTTGGCATCACCCCGGTCGAGGCACAGGCAGCGGGAGCCCCGGTGATTGCTTATGGGCGGGGCGGGGCAACCGAAACCGTGATTCCCGGTCAGACCGGGCTACTCTTTAGCGAACAGACAGTTCAAAGTCTGGTACAGGCGGTTAAAACATTTGAGACGGGCATGTCTGAATTTGAGGTGAGCCAGATTCGTCAAAATGCCGAGAAATTTTCTACGGAACGATTTCATCACGACTTCAAAACGTTCGTAGATGAGAGTTGGGCAAACTTTTTGGAGGGTGATCGCCTAGAGTAGTTACGGTGCGCCTATGGCTAAAGCAATGACCATCTACCAGCCCGCCAATCGCGCGATCGCAAACCTCCGCGTTGCGACCCGCCCCCATTACATGATTGCGGCCTTGGTGGCTGTAGATGGCATCTGTCTGAGTTTAGCCGGGGCTATCAGTGTGTCCTTGAGGCTGTTCTTAAACGGGGAGTTTCATCCATCGACCTATTGGCAGCTATGGCCCATTGTCGGCCTGTTTTTATTAGCCTACGGCCTAGCGGGGCTATATCCAGGTCAGGCAATTAGCCCAGTCGAAGAGCTCCGCCGCCTGACGCTAGCCACCACCCTCGTCTATCTGTCCCTAGGGTCAGCCATTTTTTTATTTCGTGAATTAAAGCTCTACTCTCGGGCCGCTTTTTTGATGTCGTGGGGGCTATCGGTGCTGCTGGTGCTGCTAGGGCGCTATGGACTCAGGGCTCTATGTGCCAGGCAACCCTGGTGGGGCTATCCGGTGCTGGTGATGGGGGCTGGCACCACCGGAGAGATAGTGGTGCGGACCCTGCAACGGCAGCCAGAGTTGGGTCTAAAACCCGTCGCCATCCTGGATGATGACGTCCACAAGCATGGCATGCTGGCCCAGGTACCGGTGGTAGGAGCCCTGTCCATGGCCCCCGAACTACGGCAAATGCTCAAGATTCCCTATGCCATTGTGGCTATGCCTGGTGTCCATCGAGATCGGCTGATGTGGCTGCTGGGGCGCTATGGACGCACCTTTCCCCACCTACTGATCATTCCTGACTTGTTTGGCATGGCTAGTCTATGGGTCGGAGCCCGCGATCTGGGAGGGGTGCTCGGGCTAGAGGCTCGGCAGCAGCTATTGCTGCCTGGGCCAAAATTAGCAAAGTATCTGCTGGATAAAGTTTTAACCGTGGTGACCGGGCTACTGTCACTGCCGATTATTGCCCTCATTGCGCTGCTGATCCGCCTGGACTCACCGGGGCCAGTTTTCTATGGTCAAACCCGCATTGGTAAGGGGGGCCGTCCGTTTATCGCCTGGAAATTTCGCTCCATGGTGCCCAATGCCGATCAGGTGCTACAACACTATCTCAAGCAACATCCAGAACTCCTGGATTTGTGGGAACGGGACCACAAACTCAAGTATGATCCGAGGATTACCCGGCTGGGGCGCTTTTTGCGACGAACCAGTTTAGATGAGCTGCCCCAGCTGTGGAATGTCCTCCAGGGAGAAATGAGCTTGGTCGGCCCTCGCCCCATCGTTCATGAGGAAGTTTGGCGCTACGGGGATCGATTTGAACTCTATTTGCAAGTATTACCAGGGGTTACGGGGCTTTGGCAGGTTTCGGGACGCAACAACATCACCTACGAAGAGCGGGTCAATCTGGATGCTTACTATGTCCGCAACTGGTCAGTGTGGCTGGATGTTCATATTTTGATTCGCACGGTGTGGGTTGTTTTAATCGGTGATGGGGC
>JBCCRZ010000802.1:0-2374 GCA_039200855.1 Cyanobacteria bacterium P01_D01_bin.44
CATGGCTAACGTAGCCAGCAAAGAAGTCGATATTGTTCGTCTGCAACAGCAGCTGGCCCAAACCCAGGTACGCGCCGCTGCCGACGGCATCATTACCCATCGTCAGGCAATGGTTGGGGAGATTGCCTCCACCGGCACCCCCCTGCTCAGCCTCATCCAGGAAGATGCCCTGGCGCTAGAAATCAAGCTGCTGCAAAATCAGCTAGAGCAGGTCACCCTCGGAGACCCAGTACAGATTAACTCAATTTCAGGGGAGACCGTGCAACTGCAAGGCACAGTCAAAACGGTCGAACCCATTGTTGATAGCCAATCTCGACAAGCGATTGTCAAAGTCAGCCTGCCGACCGCACCGTCCCTTCGCCCCGGCATGTTTTTGAAGGCCCAGATTATTATTGGTGAACACCAGGGCGTGACGGTTCCCGCCGATGCCATTGTTTTCCAGACGGATGGCCAATCCGTGGTGTATACCCTGACGCCAGAAGAGACGGTTGAAGCCATGCCTGTCAAAATCGGAGCCCGTCTACCCGCCCAGGATACACTGCCAGCCCGCGTAGAGGTGTTGTCAGGTCTCGAGAATGTCGGCCAGATTATTGTCGAAGGCGCAACTTACCTCCAAGACGGCGACCCCATCAACATTATCGAAGGTGTCTCTGAGTAGCTCCCTTTGCTGCCTCCTCTGCTCCCTCTGCTCCTCTACCTCCTCATCTCCCCCTACCTCCCCATCTCCCCATCTCCTTGGGCAAGGTGACCTTGGCCCCTACCTCCCCCCTCCACCGCTTCCCCACCTCCCCATGAACACCAATATCTCCGCCTGGTCTATCCGTCGGTCGGTCCCCACGCTGGTATTGTTCCTCGTCCTAACGCTGGCGGGGTTGGTTTCATTTCGGCAGTTGGGCATTGATGCCAATCCCAACATTGACATTCCGATTATTCAGGTCGAAGTGCGCCAGCCAGGAGCCGGGTCTGAAGAGATGGAACGCCAGGTGACTCAAAAGATAGAAGATGCGATCGCCGGTCTGGGCAACATTGATGAAATTTACTCCTCGGTGTCTGATGGCTACTCCTACACCGCTATCCAGTTTGATTTTGGGGTCGATACCGACAAAGTCGCTAACGATGTTCGAGATGCCGTTAGCCAAATTCGCCAAACCCTGCCCCAGGATATTCAAGAACCCACCGTCCAAACCTTGCAATATGAAGGGGGAGAAATCTTAACCTATGCCGTTCAGTCCGATCAGCGGTCGATTGAAGACCTGAGTGACCTGGTGGATCGAACCATTAGTCCAGCGCTGCTATCCGTGAAAGGGGTGGCTCAGGTGACGCGGCTGGGCGGGTTTGATCGAGAGATCCGGGTTGATCTCAATCCTGATCAGTTAGACGCCTTTGGGATCACAGCCACCGAGGTCAATGCCCAGATTCAAAATTCTAATCTCAACTTGCCCGCTGGCCAACTTAAGCTCTCTGAGCAAGCGCAGGGGATTCGCACCCTGGGTAGTGCTGACTCTGTTGAGGCGCTGCGCAATTTAGGCATTTTGTTACCCGGGGGGGAGACGATCCCGCTGAATGCCCTGGGGGCGGTCAAAGACGATTTTGCGGAGGTGCGTCAGTCGGCCTATGTCAACAATCAGCCGGTGGTGTCATTCGCGGTTTATCGCGGCAAGGGGAGTTTATTAGTCAGTGTAGAAGCGGGGGTGAAGGATGCGATCGCATCTCTCCAAGACACCCTACCCAAAGATGTGCAATTGCAGCTGATCTTTACCCGTGCCACCGATGTCCGAGATGCCTATCAAGCGACGATCAACGGTCTGCTGTTAGGGTCTTTACTGGCCGTTATCGTGGTCGGCTGCTTTTTGCGAAATTGGCGGACTATCGTGATCACTGCGATCGCCATCCCGTTGTCGATTATCCCCACCTTCATTGTGTTGCAGGGGTTTGGGTACTCCCTCAACAACATGACACTACTGGCCCTGACCCTGGCCGTCGGCAACTTAGTAGACGACGCCATTGTCGAGATAGAAAATGTTGAGCGCCATATTGGTATGGGCAAAGCCCCCGTGCGCGCCGCCCTCGACTCTACTGCTGAAGTGGGTTTGGCCGTGATCACCACCACGGCCACCATCGTCGCGGTGTTTATCCCCGTTGCGTTTATGGGTGGGATTCCTGGGCAATTTTTTAAGCCTTTTGGCGTTACGGTGGCTGTCTCAACGCTTTTTTCCACCCTGGTGGCGCGGTTAGTGACCCCCATGATGGCCGCAAGGTTACTGCAGCCTCAGCCGCTAGAACAACATCAGCCCCCTCGACCTCAGCGCTGCACCGCCAACGGCACCCCGATCCCCCGAGTGCTGGCCCCTTATTATGGGTTACTGAATGCGGC
>JBCCRZ010000803.1:0-2373 GCA_039200855.1 Cyanobacteria bacterium P01_D01_bin.44
GAACGAAATGTCTTAGAGTACATGACCGAGGCCTGTCGTGCTGCTCGTGAGGGCAAACCAGCCCCGCCTTTGCTACCGCAACAACAACCTCTTGAGCAAGCTCAGGACTCACCTGCTGCCTGACCCCCGTGGTCGGTTACCCATTGTCTTCAGTGTTATCGATGCACAGATGCTGGTAACGGACCAAAACCTCCCACTCAGCCCCATCGCCCTGACGTCGAATTAAAAAGACCGCGACGGAGTCTTTACCCTTGCGCTCCAAATACTGAAACCCCCTGGAGCTTTCTCGAATGGCAATCCAATCCGTGTTGAAAATTATTGGGTCGGCTTCCATAAGTCACCTTGGGTAGGTGGTTTCAATAGCGTACATGCTACCACTCCTGATTAACTTATCAGTTCTCAATTGTCTTGAAGCTTCAGAAACGTCAACAAAGCCTGTCGGTTTAACCCATTAGCTACAATTTTCTCCTTTTGAGACTTTGACAGTTTTTTGATCTTATATTCTGCCTTTGAGGCCAGCAAGCGACTGCCTAGCGCTACCTGATAAACCACTTGCAACGGCCCTTTAGACCGCAGATATTTTGCCCCTTGTTTACCTTGCTCGTGGTCGCTCAGACGCCGGGCAACATCTGTGGTAATGCCGGTATACAAGGTATTATGTCGGGTGCGGATAAGATAAACAGACCAGTTCACCATTAGCGACTAGATAAGGACGTTTTCTCGATTGTCCCAGAAAGCTTACCCACGATGGCTTTGCCGATTTCCAAAGATGAGGTAGCGGCGGGGGAGGGGGCATTCAAAACGTGGATGGATCGTTGATCTTTGACAATCAGAAAATCATCCACCAGGTTGCCATCCTGCTTCAGGGCTTGCGCCCGAACCCCAGCAGGGGTAGGAATCAGATCATCCGCTTGGACTTCAGGAATCAGGCGCTGCAGACTGCGCACAAAGGCGGCTTTATTAAAGGAGCGAATCATTTCCTGGATACCTGCATTACTATGTTTAGCGGCGAGCTTCCAGAAGCCTGGATAGGTCATGATCTCGGCAAAATCGCGCAGGGCAAAGTCGGTTTTCTGGTAGCCTTCTCGCTTAAAGCTCAGGACGGCATTGGGGCCTGCGTGGACACTGCCGTCAATCATACGGGTAAAATGAACGCCTAAAAAGGGGAAGTTAGGGTTGGGCACGGGATAGATCAAGGTCTTGACCAGATGGCGTTTTTCGGGTTTGAGTTCGTAATACTCGCCGCGAAAGGGGATAATTTTGGCGGGGGGCGTGATTTGAGCGAGTTTGGCGATGCGATCGCAGTACAACCCCGCACAGTTAATCACAACCCGAGCCTTAAAGTGCCCCTGATTCGTCTTTAAAACCAGACCGTCATGGGTATCCAGGATTTTCTCAACCCGAGTATTCAGCTGCATCTCCGCCCCCTGGGCTGTGATCAGCTCGACGTATTTCCCACAGACCTGTTTATAATCCACAATGCCCGTGGCATACACCCGAATCCCCGCCAGACAGCGAACGTGAGGTTCAATCTCTCGCACGCCTTCAGCGCTGAGCTTTGCCACCTTGATCTGGTTTTCCAGGCCCCGCTGGTAGAGTTTTTCCAACTGGGGCAACTCCTCTGGTTTGGTGGCGACGATGACCTTGCCGCAGACCTCGTGGGCAATGCCATGGGCCTGGCAAAATGCCACCATAGAGCGACACCCATCTCGACAAAATTTAGCCTTAAAGCTACCGGGTTTGTAGTAAATCCCCGAGTGAATGACACCGCTGTTGTGTCCGGTTTGGTGATAGGCCCAGGTGCTTTCTTTCTCAAGGATTAAAATCTTGGTGTCTGGATACTGTTGGCCCAGATGCATCGCTGTTGATAAGCCAATGATACCGCCGCCGATGATTGCGAAGTCGTACATGGATTAGGTGATGGGTGATGGGTGATAGATCACATCGTATCAGGTGAGATCGAGCGCATGGCGGCATTATAATCCCTTAGAATGACCCGCGAGTCCCTAAACCGGAGATCCCGACATGCCGACCTTTCAACAGCTAGCAGACCTATACAAAACCACGCTGCTCAATGACGTGATTCCCTTTTGGGAAACTCATTCCATTGATCGAGATCAGGGAGGATATTTTACCTGTTTGGGGCGTGATGGCAAGGTCTACGATACTGACAAGTTTGTTTGGCTGCAAAACCGCCAGGTATGGACCTTTGCCATGCTCTACAACCAGCTGGAGAAGCGAGAGGCTTGGCTCACGGTGGCAGCCAGTGGAGCCAAGTTTCTTGCGGATAATGGCCGAGATGCTGAGGGCAACTGGTATTTTTCGTTAACCCGCGACGGTCGCCCCCTGGTGCAGCCCTACAACATTTTCTCA
>JBCCRZ010000804.1:0-2328 GCA_039200855.1 Cyanobacteria bacterium P01_D01_bin.44
GAAGACCCTCAAGTGGGTAATCTCGCCACCCCGCTGAATTCTTCTGCAGCAACTAGAACCTACATTAATAATTTGCCTGCTTACCGCGAGGGCCTATCCCCTTTTAGTCGCGGTCTTGAGGTAGGCGTCGCCCATGGCTATTGGTTTTATGGGCCTTTTGCTGTATTGGGTCCTCTACGGGCGACTGATTATGGCCCCATTGCTGGTGCGATCGCTGCCGTTAGCTTTGTATTTATCTTGACTATAGCCATGTCTATCTACAATGCGGCAGGGCCTGGCGGGGCAACCAAGACGTTGACTACGCCGAATCCTCCAGAAGCTTTTAGCACCCGTGAAGGGTGGAGCAACTTTGCCAGCGGCTTCTTAATCGGTGGGTGCAGTGGTGCTTTCTTTGCGTATCTGCTTTGCCAGACGCCTCACCTGCTACCGTTGCAAAACATTGCAAGTGGTGTTTGGTCCTCGTAATTATTGAGCGAGTTGTTGTTGAGCGATCTCTGCTTAGCAATGACAACCTGACAAATTCATAGAACGTGTAACTGAGCACTCTCATCGTAGAGTGCTTTTTCTTTATTTCGAGCTGTGGACCTTTTTGATCACCATCGGCAAACACAAATCGAACGAGAAGCTCCGCTGGCAGCGAGGATGCGGCCTCAAACCCTGGACGACTATGTCGGCCAGGCGGGGATCTTAGGGCCGGGGCGACTGCTGCGCCGAGCGATTCAGGCTGATCAGCTGTCGTCTTTGATTTTTTACGGTCCACCAGGAACGGGTAAAACCACCCTGGCGCGGGTGATTGCTAACACCACAAAAGCTCACTTTATCTCGATCAATGCGGTGCTGGCAGGGGTTAAAGAGATTCGGGGTGCGATCGCAACCGCCCAAGACCAGCGCGGCCAGTTTCAACAGCGCACTATCTTGTTTGTCGACGAGGTCCACCGCTTTAACAAAGCCCAACAAGATGCCCTGCTACCCTGGGTCGAAAACGGCACCGTGATTTTGATCGGGGCCACCACCGAAAACCCCTACTTCGAAGTCAACAAGGCCCTGGTCAGCCGCTCTCGGGTATTTCAACTCAAACCGCTGACAGACGAGGATTTACGCACAATTATCGACCATACCCTGAGCGATACCCAGCGAGGCTATGGCGCTCTCACCGTACAACTTGATGCAGACGCCATTGACCATTTAGTGAATGTCGCCAACGGCGATGCTCGGGCGTTGCTCAATGCCCTGGAGTTGGCGATCGAGACCACCCCACCGGATGAGACCGACACGATTCGCCTCACCCTGGCCGTGGCAGAGGAGTCTATCCAACAGCGGGCGGTGCTCTACGACAAAGAAGGAGACGCCCACTTTGACACCATCAGCGCCTTTATCAAAAGTATGCGCGGCTCGGACCCCGACGCCACCCTCTACTGGCTGGCCCGCATGGTCTATGCGGGCGAAGACCCGCGCTTTATCTTTCGGCGGATGCTGATTTTGGCTGGAGAAGACGTGGGCATGGCTGACCCCCAGGCAGTGGTGGTGGTCAACAGCTGTGCCCAAACCTTTGATCGCGTCGGCATGCCCGAGGGTCGCTATCCCCTGGCCCAGGCGGCGCTATACCTGGCAACCTGCCCCAAATCCAATAGCGTCATGGGCTTTTTTGATGCCCTCGCCGCCGTTGAGAAAGAACGGGAGGCTGAGGTGCCTAACCCCATGAAAGATGCCAACCGCGATAGCAAGAGCTTTGGCCACGGTAAAGGCTATCTCTATCCCCACGCTTACCGCGATCATTGGGTCGAGCAACAGTATTTGCCGGGTAGCCTGCAGGGTCAGGTGTTTTATCAACCCTCGGGGCAGGGCTATGAAGACTCCATCCGACAACAGGTGGCGCGGCGCAGAGAGGCACAACTGGCGGCTTTAGTAGACGGGGTGAGAGACGTGCCTGAGGTCCTCTCATTCAGCCCGACCAATCAGGCTCAGGAACGCTGGCTGCAAAGGACCATGGGCGAACAAGGAGAACAGCTGCGGGGGGTGTGCGATCGCATCTTTACCCTGCTCGCTCCCCAGCGTCACCATGTGATTTTAGATCTCAACGCCAGCAGCGGTTTACTAACCTGGGAGGCCATCCGCCAGGTACCCGAAGGGGGCGTCTATACCTGCGTCAAAAGCCCTAAGGATCATGCCGCCCTCACAGAGCAGACGGCAATGCTAAGCGAGCTGAGCCACCCCATTTTGCTACAAACTGATTTGAATAGCCTGGCCCAAGCGCTGGCAAAACACGCCCCTGATGTGCGCTTTGACGGCATCATTGGCCGCAATGCCCTGATGGCCACACCGAACAAA
>JBCCRZ010000805.1:0-2314 GCA_039200855.1 Cyanobacteria bacterium P01_D01_bin.44
GATATCCCAACATAGCCATGGGACACGTTGATAGGTTACTTGGGTAATAAAGTAGGTGCCCCCAGCAATGTAGGGACGTCGATAATTTGGCATCCTGCAGAGCAGTGGTGATTATTCACGCTATGGTGCCCAAATGTAGAGCGGCATTCCCGAAGCGGTGCGTTAAAGAACGCACCCTACGCTTGCTGCTGGAAGCGTCGAGGACGGATGATAGTGTTTTGCTTTGATGTTTAACCCAGTATGGGCCAAATAGGGGGCACTGCCCATCGACACTTTTGCTGTACGAAGTGTTCACGAATGAGCGTGATTCGTGTTCGATTTGCAACAGTTAAGTGTAGGGCCATCCTGAGATAATGAGCCATGAGTCCCCAGAATTTAAGCCGGATGCTCCCTGTACTGATTAAGTATGCCCCCCATGACGCAGCTCTCTGTTCCCGAATCTCCCACCCAGACATCCCATCACAGTCATCACCCCGGAGAGGATAGTCACACTCACGGCGCGATTGATCCTGCCATTGCCACCTCAGAGCGTGGGCTTTGGGCGGTGAAGGTGTCCCTCGTCGGGCTGATCATAACCGCGATCGCACAGGCGACGGTATTCTGGTTGTCGGGTAGCGTCGCGCTCTTAGCTGACCTGATTCACAATGTGGGCGATGCCATGACCGCTTTACCGTTAGGTGTGGCCTTCATGATCGGGCGACGTCAACCAACAGCGCGATTTGCCTACGGGTATGGACGGGTCGAAGACCTGGCAGGCGTCGCCGTTGTGGGGGTCATTTTGCTGAGTGCCCTGATTACGGCCTATGAGTCGATCGATCGTTTTTACCATCCCCAGCTCATTCACCACCTGGGGGCACTTGCGATCGCGGCCCTAGTTGGCTTTATTGGCAATGAAACCGTTGCAGTTTTTCGCATGCGAGTAGGCCGCGAAATCAACAGTGCCGCGCTAGTGGCGGATGGACAACATGCGCTGGCTGACGGCTTCGTCAGTTTAGCGGTGTTAGTGAGTGCAGTCGGCGTTTGGGCAGGGTATGCCTGGGTTGATCCGCTGGTGGGTCTGATGATTACAGCTTTGTTGCTTAAAATTGTCTGGGAATCAGGCCGAACCATCTTTACTCGCTTACTCGATGGCGTTGACCCAGACATTACCGACACCCTTCGCCATGTCGCTGAGCATGTGGCTGAGGTGGAGTCAATAGGCACGATTCGGGCTCGATGGCTGGGACATCGGCTTTACGCAGAACTGGATGTGGTTGTGGCCGAGGATTGTTCAGTGAAAGACGGACAGGCCATCGCCGAAGCCGTCAACCGTCAGCTTCAGGACCATATTTCCTATCTGGGCAACGCCGTGGTACGGGTAACGTGCTGAAAAACGACGCCTAACCCACACCCGATCTGGAACCTGAAGTTTTCCCTCAGGTAAAAACCGGGGATCTGGATGTGGCCGAGGGATAGATTACAAATGCGCTTGCAACGTCTCCCGAATCCAGGCTGCGTGGTCTGAACGGAAGTCATCACGGCTGATCAACACATAGTCTTCTATCTCGAACAGTTCTTTCAAGGCGGTGGGCTGTAGCTGAGCGTACGGGGGTTGATGGTCTTGCCAGGCGGTTAATTCTGACCGAGGCAAGAGGGCCACATCAAGCTGCTGCGTACTGATCAAACTGGCTAGCCGAAATGAATCGCGGGCACGCGTCACCATAGCTCTGGACTCAGGAATCTCGTCGGCAAGGGTCTGGGCAATCGCCTGCCCCAAATCATAGGCAGTAGTATCTTCTCGATTGACCACGACAAACAGGTGCAGCTTTCGATACACCTTCCATTGAGGGAAGGGCGTGTGGGCCAATGGGAATAGTGCGATCGCACCCTTTAAGCAGTCACGACGCTTCACTGAAAGGCGACCTCTAGATTGCTTTGGGAATGATTCTGGGAGGTCTCTGGCTCCGTAAAGATAGTCAACGGGATGATGGCAGACACCAGGTAATTTGGCACGTCTACCAGTTGCCCAATCCTTAAGTCTGCCGCCACGCTGGCAACTACATAGGCCTGCTCGGGGGTCAACCTATGGTTGTCGACAAGATAATCCACCATATCGATGAGAGCATTGCGAGCCGCCAATGTCAGATCTTCCGACAGGTTGCTCAGGGGTTCTAGCACCTCACTGTTCAAATAGGTATGATAGGGCGGAATTTCACCTGCCTTTTTGATCGGAATCCCCGTAGTTGCATAAAACGCCTCGGGGGCCAACGCTTTTAGCTGATCACCGCCTTCAAATTGGGGGGCTTTGACTTGTGTGCCCAACCCTTCACGGATC
>JBCCRZ010000806.1:0-2310 GCA_039200855.1 Cyanobacteria bacterium P01_D01_bin.44
CGTCTAACCAAGCGGATGGCATCGACAATACTTGCCCGCCTTCAGAAGGCATCGACTGTCGAAAAGATTGATAGTAGTCTTTTCGAGATTCTTCTAATAAGACGCGTAGCGTCGCAATCGGCTGCGGGTGATGATCGACCCGTAAATCCAAATGGGGATAGGTGTCTCTGTCTACAATGTATAGAGCAGCGGACTGTTTGCCCCGTTTGTCACCACCAGCCGCGTCCCCCGCCTCTAGAGCCAGCATCAATCTGTTCTCCAGATCGAGAGAGTCTGCCTGTTGGTAAGCCTGAGCCATAGCCAGGACGGTTGCCTCGCTCACTAGCATGTTCCCCGCCACCGAAAATCCTGGAAAAGTGAGATGACCCGCCCAGCCAATACAGTCTCGCCCCGTCCAAGCAGCCGTTTGACCCTCGCGATTGACCAGGTGCAGCTGACGCTGGTCTCGGTCTGGGTCATCCTGGAGCAAACGCTGGAGAATCCTTTCGGGGGCAAGGTGGTAACGGTGCTCTAGCCAATGGAGCCCTCGAACCCCTAAAAGGGGGTTGGTTTGGGCCTGGGTTGCGATCGCACCCACCCCGGCCCTGGCGTGGGGCACCAAGGCCCCGACAGCTAAATGTTTAGTGGCGACTGCCACCCCAGTCATGCCGGTTACGTGATCCCAGGCGACAATAGAAAAAGTCATAATGTTAAACGCTTTTTTATTAAAAATTGACTCAAAGATTGTAGGGATTACATAACATTAGCCAGAGTCTAAGCCTTGAATTGTTACCTGTGTAACGCAATCACAGATTTTTGCCGTTGCCTTTGTCTAGCAGGGATTCTGACAGCTTTGCCCTGGGGCAGGACCGGGCGTCAATCGCGACGTATTTTCGACGGTAACCCGATCAAAAAGAAGCACCCACGCTAGTTTTTCGGAAAAGGGGCCGGTAACATAAATCAATAACGTATCGAAATATACAAAATGTGCGGCATTGCAGGCATCATGCACCATGATGCAACTCGATCGGTTGACCCTGAACAGTTAGTCGCGATGGCCGCGATTCAGCATCATCGGGGTCCCGACGGTTTTGGCTATCAAACCATGGCGGGTGTGGGCTTTTCCCATGCCCGGCTGTCCATTATTGACCTCAATCCTAATCGGGGGCGACAGCCGTTTATCTCCGCAGACGGACGCTACATGATTACCCACAACGGTGAGTTTTATGACTATAAGCGGCTGCGGGCGGATCTGACCTCCCGAGGGTACCCATTTGCCACCAAAAGCGATACAGAATTGGTGCTGCAGTTAACCGAGTATCTGGGGCTAACGGCAGCCCTGCCCCATCTGCGAGGAGAGTTTGCCTTTGCCCTCTACGAGCGTGAGCGCGACCGGCTCACCCTGGTGCGAGATCGCTTTGGGGTCAAGCCCCTGTACTGGACAATGACGCCCCAGGGACTGGTATTTGGCTCCGAAATTAAAGTGCTATTTGCCCACCCGGCGGTGCGACGTGCGTTCTCGGCGACGGGGCTCTACCACCAACTGATGCAGACGATGGTCCCAGGCACCACCTGTTTTGAGGGAGTTTATGCGGTGCAGCCGGGGCAGCGGGTGATTTGCGAACGGCACGAGGACAGGGTACAGGTCCGGACAGACACCTACTGGGATATGAATTTCCCTCGTCAGGCAGAGCGAGAGCACCGGGCAGAGGCAGACTATATCGAAGGGCTTAGGCACCATTTTGTCGAAGCGATTCAGCTCCGACTGGAGGCGGATGTGCCAGTGGCCTGTTATCTCTCAGGGGGGATCGATTCTTGTTCAATTTTAGGGGTCGCTGCAGCCTGCCAACAATCTCCGGTTAAGGCGTTTACCATCGGTTTTGATGATAACGACTATGACGAAACCGCCATTGCCAAAGAGATGGCCGCAGCGGTGGGGGCCGATCAAGAGATTCTCACCGTGCCGGGCAAAGATCTTTACACTCATTTTGCCCGTACCCTTTGGCACACTGAGCGCAGCATCTACAATACCTTTACGGTCGCTAAGCTGCTGATGAGTGAGTATGTGCATCGGGCGGGCTACAAAGTTGTTGTTACTGGCGAAGGCTCTGATGAGTTGTTTGCGGGCTATCCACAGCTGCGGCTAGATATGATTTTGCACGGCATGGCAAGTGCTTCGGCGACTGAACGCATCGAGCTAGAAAGTTGGCTCCAGGAGAGCAATCGCCTGTTTAAAGGCAATCTGCTGGCCCAAACCCAACTACACGATCCGGCCCTGAGCGATCGCATTGGCTTTACCCCGAGCTGTTTGCAGTCTTGGCTGTCATCGGC
>JBCCRZ010000807.1:0-2250 GCA_039200855.1 Cyanobacteria bacterium P01_D01_bin.44
AATTGAACTGTCGTATAGAGCAAACCCCAGCACAATAAAGCGACCCAGCCCGCCCGCGCCAACAAATGCGGCTAGTGCTGCGCTGGCGATTACCTCCACCACCGCTGTTTTTAGCCCGGCAATGATCACCGGCAGCGCCAGTGGCAGCTCTATCTGTCGCAACACCTGAGCCGGGCTCATGCCCATGCCATAGGCGGCTTCTTTAATCGCAGGGGCGATGGTGCGAAAGGCAATGTCAGTGTTGATCAAAATCGGCGGCATCACCAGCAGCGTCAGCGCAATTGCAGCGGACTGAAAGCTCAGCCCAAAGTAGGGAATGGCTAAAAATAAAACGGCCAGGCTGGGAATTACCCGCAGGGCGTTAAAGGTATTGATCAAAACGGTCGAGGCCCACTGAGATCGCGCACTCCACAACCCCAGCGGTAGGCCAACGACGGCCCCAATTAGCAACGGGATCAGGACCAGCCAGCCATGCTCCTGGAGGGCGGTGAGCAGGTCGGAGCGGTTTGCGATTGTGTAGTTGTAAGCCTGTAAAAACGTATCCACCTTGTGCCGTTAATTTGCGACTCCAGTCATCGATCGATGCCCCCTTGGGCGGGTCAATCACAATGTGATTATACGCCCTGTACTCGAGATCAATCACCAGCGTATTGCCGCTGAAGTGGATACCCCAAAACTCTTGGCAGCCGCTGAGATTCTGATAGGCCCCCGTCAGGATAATGCCAGGGAAGCAGTGTCTGGGTTCCCCAACTAAGACGATGAAAAGCTGCTATTGTAAACGTTGACATTTGGTAGACTGAAGGCACTGATTGGGGCAGGTAACCGATGACCCTTGCAACCAACCGACCTATACAACAGCAACCTCTAAGCTTTGACGAGTTTCTCGCCCGCTATGGTGGCGATAATCGCTATGAACTGATCGATGGAGAGGTATTCGACTTGGAGCCAACGGGTGAACACGAAGAAGTGGCCGCCTTCATCACCACAAAAGTCTGTGTTCAAATCGACGGAGCAGGGTTACCTTGGTTTGTTCTTCAGCGGGGCCTATTTCGACCTGACAATACTGGGATGACGGCATTTCGTCCTGATGTGGCCGTGGTTGATCGAGCTGAGCTTGCCCAAGAACCTCTTTGGTCAGACCAATCGATTTTGACCAGGGGCCGTTCAATTAAATTTGTAGCAGAAGTCGTGAGTAGCAATTGGCAAAATGACTATGCCCGAAAGGTTGAAGACTATGCAGCTTTAGGCATCCTCGAATATTGGATTGCCGACTACGCAGGCTTAGGCGGTATTCGGCACATTGGTAAACCCAAACAACCCACCCTTTCTATCTGTACGCTAGTGGATGGAGAATACGACATTCAGCTGCTGCGAGGAAATCAGCCCATCGTTTCCGCTACTTTTCCTGGACTGAACCTGACAGCAGCTCAGGTACTGAAACCAGGTGGGTCTTAGTGGTGCAGAAAACTTGGGTGAGACTCAAGATGAGAAGACAGTAACCCTGGAGAACTCAATGCGAGTCTCGTTCTCTTCGCGTTTTTTGAGTGATGCGAAAGCTGGTGGCGGATGAGATCGCGGTAACCCCCTGAAGGTTGGCAATGGCAATCTTTGATAGCAAAGTCGTGCCACCTCCCGCAAGCCTAATTGCAGAAAGCTCAACCCCCTTTGAGCATGCCAGTCAAGGGAAGCTCGTCGGCCTTGGCTGAGCAGCCCTACTGCCAGTGAAAAGGCGATCACTGTCGCAGCTGCTAGTAGCATGAGCAATCCGGTTAACGCTTGAGCCTCGCGAAGGTGGGAGCGAGGTAACTCAAAGGCCGCTGACTTGTAATCCTTGAAATGGGGCTCAATGCCGCCAAATCGCTGGCCATAGAGCGCAAAGGTCTGTAACGAGGGTGGGATATCGCTAATCACCGCCCAAGTCTCCTCGGCCATCGATAGATTGGCAGTAGCCAAATGACACTCAATGTCCTCAAGGACAGTGACATCTCAGAAAAGGTAGGCTTCTTCAGTAGGGGGCCAGAGTTCGCCCACTGCAACCGTTTTGCCGTTGGCCAAGGTAACCTTCAGGTCTGATTTAGCCCGAATCGCCCAAGACCAGGTATGCCCCCGTAGGGTATCAACTTAAGCCGGGAAAGGCTCTCTGTGTAAAGAGTCAGGCTGATGTATCTTAGATGACCTCCTGGGCATGGGTAGCTCAGTAATGTTATCGAGGATCCACTCAAATAAGTCAGGGAAGTGATGTCCGAACAG
>JBCCRZ010000808.1:0-2224 GCA_039200855.1 Cyanobacteria bacterium P01_D01_bin.44
CTTAAAAGCATTGTAAGCCAATCGCTTTAAAGATCAGGCTTTCCCGAATAACTGTTAGATATGTGAAAATATCTCAAAAAAATCAGTTATTAAAGTACCTTAATGAAAATAATCATCATTAAATTAATGATTCACTTCTACCGTGATTTTTTCGGCAGCTATCAGTCTTTAATTCAAAGTTAAGGTTCTTGCTGATCGGAAAATTTTTCAATAGTGATGATTGTCATTAGATATACCTGCGAAAAACCTGAAGGCATCGCGGTTTCAACCCAGGGGCTGACTCAAAAACTGGGATTGTAGGGATATGGCGATGTTAAGTCTGGTTAAGTATTGCGAGCTGATTGGGGTAAGGTGCCCTGACATTCTGGCTACTGACGCGATGTGCAACTTTAGAGTGGACATCGTCCTTTTCTCCAGCGTTAGCGGCGCGAAGCGCGGGGATTGAGGGGGATCTACAGAACACCCTTTTCAGACATTGCAAAAGCCGAGCAACCCAGCTCCACCTGTCCCGCCATTTTTAGCGCTCCTGAAGGGTTAGCCCAATGCCTTCTGTGCGATCGCGCAAATCATAATACGTCACGGCTTTAACCGCCTGCCAAAACGGCAGCGTCACCAGACTTTGAACTGCGGTAGTCAGCAAGATCATTAGCACTACAAACGCACCCGGTGCTTCTTGTTCAGTCACCAGGGCCAGACCAAAGGCGATTGCAAATGTGAGCACAAACCCCAGAACCAGCGCCAGCGGCACCGCCAGAAACCAGGCCATCCAAATGATGGCTGCTATTTTGAACGTATATCGGCTAGTCAACCGCCAGCTTTGGCGCAGGGCTTGACCTAGAGGCGCTTGGGGTGTCACCGCCAGGGGCAGCTCCCCCAAAAACAGGCGTGCATAGATGAGGGTATCGCACAGCGCCACCGCAACAATAACCCCAAACCCAAGTATTACAGTGAGTGTGTCTCCGACACTGAGCAGCTCACTGTCTAACCCGCTGTCTAAGACACTTTCTAATATTTGAACGTTGGCGATCACCCAGATGACTGCGAGAATCAAGCCCAGCACAACACTGATGCCGATATATACAATTGCCGTTGTGACGATGAACAGTAGGTATACCGTCAAATGGATGAGCCAGAATTGGATGAAGTTGCTATTGATAATGCGATCGCACTCTGCTTTTGGCTCGGTGCGATCGCCTATCTGTAACCAAAACAACCGCGCTATCCGCCCCGACAGTGCCGCAAACTTGAGCCAGCCATAGATCGGCACTAGCAGCCACAGATGTGCCACCAGGGACTGCCCCAGATATCGACGCGGCTGTTGCAGATAGAGCCTCAGCGCAGCGGTGATCGTATTGCCAATGGTTAAAAGAGAGCGAGACCGGGCCACAGCAAGTCCTCAAAGTCGATTTTTGAGCTTAATCCGCAGATAGTCATCCACCAGCGGCTCCGAAATTTGATCTGCTGGCGCATCCAACACCAGCACCCCACTTTGCTTAAGTCGTGCAAACGCCGTCTGTCGCTGGGCCAGCAAGTCCAGCGCCACCGCACGACTGTAAGCCACATCCACATCAGGGGCCACATTGGCATCAAACGTATGGGCCTGATGATCAACTTGAGGGTCGCGCAGGGTCACACAAAACGGCAAATGTCTCGATTTAAGCCGGGTCAGCGCCGCCAGCAGCTCCGCCGAGGCGGTCGAATCCACGATGTCAGTAATCACCACCACCAGCGCTCGCCGATGCTGCCGCGTCGCCAACTGAGTCACTGCCCCCAAATAGTCAGACTCCAGCAGCACCGGCTGGATGGGTGTCAGTTTCTCAATCAAATGCTGGAGATGGGGCCGCCCCCCGGTGGGGGGAATCCAGGTGTGCATGGTGCGGTCAAAAACACCGATACCGACCTTGTCGCCGCGATGGAGCCCTGCCAGGGCGAGGGAAAGCGCCGCGTTGAGACCCCAGTCAAAGCGAGAGAGTCCTTTCACCTGAGCCGTCATTAGTCGGCCCCGGTCAAGCAGCACCATCAGGGTTTGTTCACGCTCCGGCTCGAGCACGCGCACTAAGGGAGAGCTGCGTCGGGCGGTGGCCTTCCAATCAATAAATCGAGGATCGTCACCAATGCCGTATTCGCGCAGTTCGGCAAACTCGGTGCCGATGCCGATACGTTTGCGCTGGCGAATGCTGCCGGTGGATTGCAGGGTGAGGCGGACGGTGAGCGATCGCAACCC
>JBCCRZ010000809.1:0-2194 GCA_039200855.1 Cyanobacteria bacterium P01_D01_bin.44
CACGCCGTTTTCGACGCTGGGGATATATTGCTTGGGGACAACGCCGCCGACGATGGTGTTGCTAAAGTGAAAGCCTTTACCGCGATCGAGGGGCTGGATGTCTATGTAGATGTCGCCAAACTGTCCGTGGCCACCGCTTTGGTGCTTATAGCGCCCGTGTACTGAGGTGGTGGGTTTGCGAATGGTTTCTTTATAGGCCACCTGGGGTAGGTGGGTGCTCATGGGGAGGTTGTACTTGCGGTTGAGGCGATCCATGGCGATTTTTAGATGGACGTCGCCCTGGCCCCACAGGATCACCTCGTGGGTATCGCCGTGTTGCTCCCAATGGAGCGACGGGTCTTCTTCGATGAGCTTGTTTAAGGCTCCACTAAGTTTGACTTCGTCGCTGCGTTTTGTGGCGGTGATGGCCAGGGCGTAGACGGCGGGTAGCTCGGTGGCACGGGCTAGGGGCTTTTCTAGCTGAGCGGTGCTAAGGGTATCGCCGGTGTGGGCATGTTCGAGGCGTGCGATCGCAACAATAGACCCAGCGGTTGCCTCGGTGAGGGACTGCTGTTGTGCGCCCATTAGGGTATATAGACCGCCCATGCGATCTAGGCCGAGGGTGCTGCCGTCTTGCAGGGTGCCACACCACAAACGCGCCAATGAGAGTTTGCCGCCCTGGGGGGTGTAGTAGGTTTTGAGCACCTGGGCCAGGGGTGTGTCGGCTTTGCAGTCGATGCCGCGACGCTCAGCAGTGACCTGGGGCTCGGGGGCTTCTCGGACCAGCGCGTCAAGGAGGGGCCGTACGCCATAATCGCTACCGGCGACGCCCAAGAAAACGGGCACCACCAAGTCGGCCCCGAGTTCCATCTTGAGATCTTTGACGATTTCTTCCTGGGGGGGCTCGATGTCTTCGATCAGTTCTTCGAGGAGATGGTCATCAAAGTCGGCCAGGGTTTCGAGCATTTCAGTGCGGGCGGCTTTTTCCTCGGCTGCTAGCTCCCTGGGTAGGGGCACCGGGTCGGCGGGGGCACCGGGGTGATAGTGATAAGCTTGCTCGCTCACCAGGTCGATGAAGCCAGCCAAGTTTTCGCCATAGCCGATGGGGTATTGATGAGGCACCAAAGGCCGACTTGACACTGATTTAAGGGCTGCTAAAACTTCGGAAAAAGGCGCATTGGCCCGATCCATTTTGTTGAGCCATACCAGATGGGGGATCTCCCACTCGTCCAGGAATTGTAGAAGTGGGGATACGGTGAGAACTCGACTGGGGTCAGGCTCACAGACGACAATGGCGGCGTCAACGCCGATCAGCGCATTATAGGTTTCTTGCAACAGCTCAACGGAGCCGGGGCAATCTACAAATGTAAAATAAATGCCGCCATACTCAGCGCTGGCGGCATTTATTTCTACGGTCATGTGTCGATTCCGGGCTTCGGGTGAACTATCTCCCACTGTATTGCCCTCAGGGATAGATCCTTTGCGGCTGAGGGTGCCGGTTACCGATAGGAGGCTTTCTAACAGTGTGGTTTTACCGCTTGAATAAGGCCCTACGATCGCCACGTTTCGTGGGCCTGATAATACTTTACGGGTCATAACATCACCTCTTACTTAACTGTGAAGTGAAAACTGTGAAGTGAAACAGGTAATGACCGGCAGGATGCGACTGGACCTAATCAAGAGAAGCCGATCCACCTGCTTTGTTGTCTAGGCTATCGTGCAGAAACTCCCACAGGACAAGGGATTTGAAAAAATTTATAAGTTGAAGAAAGGTAACTGGGTTTTTAAGTTATGAGTTGCTATGTTGAGATTTCGACAGGGTTCGAGATAGCCGTTTAGTCGAGGGATTGGACGCGCCGCCGAACGGGCATGGCGCGGTATTCAACATGATTGAAAATCGATATATTTTAGGGGTTTAATGCTTTTGCCAAATCTGTCTATGAGCGCATTGCCTGAATTTACTGTCTCAAATAACGCCCTGATTTCGCCTCCTATTGAGACCACTCAACCAGACGATTGCCCTTTACTGCACCTCGGCATCCTTGCCTCGGGCAGTGGCAGTAACTTTGAAGCTATTGCTGAAGCGATTCACAAGGGTCGTCTCAATGCCAAAATTGCCGTTCTAATCTATAACAACCCAGCGGCTAAAGTTGCTGAGCGAGCTGCTCGTTGGCAGGTGCCCGCCGTGCTGCTCAACCATCGTGACTATGACTCG
>JBCCRZ010000810.1:0-2138 GCA_039200855.1 Cyanobacteria bacterium P01_D01_bin.44
CTTTGCGATTCTTGAGCAGTGCCTGGCACCGTTTCGTCCAGTCACGTTACCACAGTTACCCCCTGGGATTGGCGGATTGTTTGGCTTTTGGGGCTATGAGCTGATCCAGTGGATTGAGCCCACCGTCACCGTCCATGACCCGGCCCCCGATGATTTGCCCGATGGGCTGTGGATGCAGGTGGACAGTTTGATGATTTTTGATCAGGTCAAGCGCAAAATTTGGGCCATCAGCTACGCGGATCTGCGCAACGCCCCCGATTTGGAGGCTGTTTATCAGAGGTGTTGCGATCGCATCTCCCAGCTCGTCGACCAACTGCGACGCCCCCTCTCTAAACGAGAAACCCTGCTACACTCCCCAGCCGCCGAAGCACCCCCGGTCCAGTACACCAGCAACCGCACCCAGGCCGAGTTTTGTGCCAATGTTGACCGAGCCAAAGCGCACATCCGGGCGGGCGACATCTTTCAAGTGGTCGTTTCTCAGCGTCTGACGACTCAGTACAGTGGCGATCCGTTCAATCTCTATCGATCGCTGCGGCTGATCAATCCCTCCCCCTACATGGCCTATTTTCATTTCAAAGACTGGCAGATCATTGGCTCTAGCCCCGAGGTCATGGTCAAAGCCACTCGCAAAAACGATCAGCTCATGGCAACCCTGCGTCCGATTGCAGGCACTCGGCCCCGTGGCAAGACATCAGCCGAAGATCTGGCTTACGAAAAGGATCTCCTCAGTGACCCTAAGGAAGTTGCCGAGCACGTCATGCTGGTGGATCTGGGCCGCAATGATTTAGGCCGAGTCTGTCGCAGCGGCAGTGTCCATGTCGATGAGCTGATGATTATCGAACGATATTCCCACGTCATGCACATTGTCAGTAATGTCGTGGGGGAGCTGGCTCCCGACAAAACTGCCTGGGAGCTGCTCAAAGCCTGCTTCCCGGCAGGTACCGTCAGCGGTGCCCCTAAAATTCGGGCCATGCAAATCATCCACGACCTCGAGCCCTGCCGTCGCGGTCCCTACTCCGGCGTTTACGGCTACTACGATTTCGAAGGGCAGCTCAACAGCGCCATCACGATTCGCACCATGATCGTCCAAAATAACCCCGATGGCAGCCATCAAATTAGCGTCCAAGCAGGGGCCGGTCTGGTAGCTGACTCAGTCCCCGAAAACGAATACCAGGAAACCCTCAAT
This sequence comes from Cyanobacteria bacterium P01_D01_bin.44, assembly GCA_039200855.1. Classification (GTDB taxonomy): domain Bacteria; phylum Cyanobacteriota; class Cyanobacteriia; order Phormidesmidales; family Phormidesmidaceae; genus SIO4C1. Next base: position 1,187 of record JBCCRZ010000810.1, read on the forward strand.
AAAGCACGGGGCATGCTCGAAGCCGTGAAATGTTTGCAAGGTTAAGCAGCTGGGTTAAGTAGAGAGTTGAGATCCCTGGAGAGATTTGTAAACAAATAACAAAGCCAGTACCAGCACTGGGGTAATTAGGAGGCTTATCAGGTTGGTCAGCAAAGGTCCAAATGAGCTCTGTGCAAAAATCAGGCTCACCAGGATAATTGGAATGATCAAGACCAGACCAATGAGAAAAATTGTCCCAAAAATCGGCCACCATTGCCCCTTAGTCAACTCCCAACTAGATGCCAAGGCATCAATGGGGGATTTATCCTCAAATATCACAGCATACTGCGTCGCAAATAGCTTTACCGACAGATAAATACCCGGTATCACTAACAAGAAAAATGCAGGCATCATAATTACCAGCAGCAATAGCGTTGCCAAAATCAGATAGCCTGCCTTTTGAAAAGCGATACTAAGGGATTCTCCGAGATTAAGGGTCTGCCCAGATATAGCCCGGTCCGCCAAAATGATGCAAGCTCCACCCAAAATGGGCCCGACTAAGATGCCATACGCAAAGCTCACAACAGAATTGAGTAAGGGACCTGGCACAACCAGAGAAATCAACACCCCGGGCAGCGACAATAGCAAAATAGGGAGATAAACAGGGCCTACTTGCTGGAAAGTACTCTGCAATATCTGCCCAGAATTGAGGGATGGCTGTGTCATCGAACGCTTAACTCAGGTCTCATAGAAGTTATAGAGTTGAGTGTAACGCCCTCCAACCTGATTGTTGAAGGGATGCCTTCAAAGCACAACAAAAAGCAATCTAGAGCAAAAAGCAATCTAGAGCAGGTGCTTAAACTTATCTTCCGCGCCTAGCGCCTTGACAGCCTTTTTAATGTCCTGGGTTCGATCCTTTTTGACAATCAGGGTTGCTTTGCCATCGCGCACAATGACGACATCTTCTAGACCA
>JBCCRZ010000811.1:0-2123 GCA_039200855.1 Cyanobacteria bacterium P01_D01_bin.44
CAAAGATTTGCCAGATCGCCTCGGCAGATAGCTCTTGCCCTCCGGCATCCATCACCCGCTGCACGACGCTGCTAAACTCGACCTGCATCCGGCGCGGCAACGTGATGCCATAGTACTGCTCTAGCAAAAAGGCAATGCCCCCTTTGCCCGACTGGCTGTTGACCCGCACCACCGCCTCGTAGGAGCGCCCCACATCGGCAGGGTCCATCGGCAAATAGGGCACCTCCCACAGGCCGTTGGGATCTTGCACCGCAAAGCCTTTTTTAATCGCATCCTGGTGCGACCCCGAGAACGCCGTGTAGACCAGCTCACCGACGTAGGGGTGACGGGGATGGATCGGTAGCTGGGTACAGTCTTTGACCACCTGCGCCACCTGGTCGATTGCCGAGAAATCTAACCCTGGATAAATCCCCTGGGTATATAGATTCATCGCCAGGGTGACCAGGTCCACATTGCCAGTGCGCTCGCCGTTGCCAAACAAGCAGCCCTCTACCCGGTCTGCCCCTGCCATCTGCGCCAACTCCGCCGCTGCGACGCCACAGCCCCGGTCATTGTGGGGGTGGACGCAGAGAACCACTGCCTCTCGCCGGGTTAAATGCCGATGCATCCACTCCACCTGATCGGCAAACACGTTGGGGGTCGCCACCTCTACGCTAGCGGGGAGATTAATAATTGCCCTATGGTCAGGGGTGGGCTCCCACACGTCGAGCACCGCATCACAAATCTCTTTAGCAAAGTCCAACTCCGTCGCGGTAAAAGTCTCGGGCGAATACTGAAACCGCCAATTTGTATTGGGTTGAGCCGCTGCTAGATCTTTCAAAAGAGTCGCTGCCGAGACGGCTAGCTGAATGGTCTCAGCCCGGTCTCGGCCAAACACAATCCGCCGAAAGGCTGGGGCCGTCGCATTGTAGACATGCACAATCGCCTGCTGGGCCCCGCGCAGCGACTCAAACGTCCGATAAATCAAAGACTCCCTGGCCTGGGTCAGTACCTGAATAGTGACATCAGCCGGAATTAAATCTTGCTCAATCAAATAGCGAATAAAGTCAAATTCTGTTTGTGAGGCGGCTGGAAAACCCACTTCAATTTCTTTGAACCCCAGCTGCACCAAAACGTTGAACATTTGCAACTTGCGGGGGAGCGTCATCGGCTCAGCCAGGGCCTGGTTGCCATCGCGCAGATCGGTACTGAGCCAGACGGGTGGTTTTGTAATCGTTTGACTGGGCCAGGTGCGGTCGATTAATTGAATGGACGGAAACGCACGGTACTTCTGAGCAGGGCTCGTCAACATGATCGATCTCTCCAAAAATTCTGTTTTCGTTTGAGGGTTTGCGAAATTCGAAACGGCGGCCATTGGGGAGAAGGACTGTCAGCAGGCCGCCTGCGCCAGGTCTGACAGCCCATCAACAGTCGCAGGTTCAGGCCCAGTAGAGAGAGCATATGTCCCATGGTGAAATCTCCTTAAGGAGCGAGGATTAAACAAGACATGCAGTCTGAAATCCGAAACTTAATCCCCTCCTGGGAGGGGCAACGGGGTGGGTTGACCGTGAGTGCTAGCGATCGAAACCCACCCCACCTTTCAGGCACCCCTCCCAAGGAGGGGATCAAGTTGAATACATTATTAAATCCTTATTCCTAAGTCAGAAAAAGTGTTGACAGAAATCGGAAATTTAGTGCAGGACTCAATGTGAAAGCCAATACTTTATCCCCTCCTAGGAGAGGCAACGGGGAGGGTTGGCCGTTAGCGCTGGCGATCCCAACCCACTCCGCCTTTCAACCACCCCTCCCAAGGAGGAGATTTAATCGGATATCTGATTAAATCCTCATTCCAATTAGTGGCTTTGACTCAGCAAGCCCTGTTACTTTCAGCGCTGGGCGGAGTTTAGCCGCTGAGTTGTCTCAATGACCTGCACCTTAGGTGCTAAAAATTACTTGCGCCCAAGGCGCAGCAGCCCATCATGCCCGAGGGGCAGCAGCAGTCTCAGGCCGAGGCGGTGGCTGGATAGACTGAAAGTTGCTAGCTGCGGATAGGTCGCCATGGGAAAACAAAGACTCATCATTGCGAATCGTAACCTAGCCTATGGATCACGTCAATGGGGCAGTGGCCCACCGATACTCTACTC
>JBCCRZ010000812.1:0-2002 GCA_039200855.1 Cyanobacteria bacterium P01_D01_bin.44
GTATTGACCATTGCCTAAAAAGCCTTGCTCTGGTCTCAAGAGGCTGGGGCGAATTTTATTGACAGGTAAATGATTCTTGCCATTGAGAATATCCCTAAAAGGGCCGGGTAGCCAGGGGACTGCCATCAGCAGTTGGTAAATTTGCTCGGTTGCTCGATGAACCTTGGTTTCACTATCTAGATCGGTCTGTTCGAGAATGGTGTAGACCTGCTGGGCCAGGGCATCAAATGCAGAAAAGCCACCGCCAACTAGATGGAGAGATTTGACCTGGTGATAGTAGTGTTCACGCATATCCGACAGAGGATATGGGCTCACTTGTGCCCGCGCACTGGTGAGTTTGACCAATTCTAAATAGGCCCCTAGGAGCCAGAGTACCGAGTAAACAGACCACAGCGGATAGTGACTAAAAGCCTTATAAGCATTGGCTATCAGCCGATCGTTGGTCTGGATAAAGGCCTGGGTAATGTCCTCAACTTCTAGAAACTGATTGGTTGAATAATCTCCGGTTTTCTGAGCACTCAGCAGCCGGTTAGCCAACACTGAAACACTGAATAGGGCCGTATAAAGCCCTTTCGAAAACAGCGGATCAATAAACCCAGCAGCATGACCCAAGAGACAAAACCGATCTCCTACAATCCGCTTAGAGGTATATTGAATCCTGCCGGTTCGGGTCCAATCTCTGACGGGCTTTGCCTGTCGAAACTGAGCTTGAATCGTGAGATAGCGGTCTAAAAAGCTGTAAAACTCTGCTTCTGGACTGACATTAGCCGGTTGGGGATGAATGCGAGGATCGAGCATTAACCCCACGCTGCACAGCGGATTTGTGCCACAGGCGTGGTTATCAAACGGGATCACCCACAGCCAACCGCCCTTAAAGAGATGGTGCAGGGTACCCTCAGAGAGGCGAAAGGGGATGCCGTAGTCGGCTTTGCTGGCGCTCACCTGGTGATAACAGGGGACATCTAACATATGGGTAAAGATGGCGCGAGAGTGGGTTTGCAAGTTATGGTCTCTCAGGCCAAATTTCTCTGCCAGTATTGAACGGTAGCCCCCAGCATCCACTACATAATTGGCTCGAATTCTCCCCAAATTTTCTCTAGTTGATGACCACCGGATATCAACCCCTTGGTGATCAATCTCAATATCTTGAATCCGGGTATTTTGAAGCACCGTTGCCCCATATCGTACGGCAACAGCGGTTAAAAAGTAGTCGCTGTCCTGTCGATAAATGTGCAACTCGTGGCCATAGGGATCTTTTGGGATGACGGCTTGTAGCGTCTTATTCAGATCATAGCAAGTTTGGTTTTCCTGGTGATAGAGGTAGCTAAAGTGGCGTTTGACGCCGTGGGAGGTGCCGATCCAGGGGAGGTAGGTTTCGGAACTGTAGAAAGCAAGTTCGGGCACGTCGTAGAGGGTTGCGATCGCACGCATCGTCTCCGAGGTTTCCAAAATCATCGACTCCCCAATGGCAAATTTGGGATGGCTATGGGCTTCAAAAATAATCACCTTGAGCCCGTGGCGCGCCAGAATAGACCCCAGGGTGGAGCCAGCGATGCCAGAGCCAATAATGGCGACATCGTAAAAGTCTTCAGTTGTCTTCATGAGAATGTCCTTACACAAGCGTATTGTTGCCCCTACGCTGTGGCCATTAAACGCAAGACCTAGATGGTCTGAATTTATTGGGCACACGCCATCGGGGAGGAAAACTCTCCACCAGCCAAATCAGTCATGTCAGAGAAAGACAGATTAGATGATCAAAAATAAACTCAATGATAAATTTTTAGTTTGATCACCAACGAACCTAATTCAAGACAAAATTTCAGGCTTTATATGGTAGCCTTCAGTCAAAGATATTCAATAATTCTTAGCCACATCTGGTTCCACAGCTTGACCTTAAGCAAAAACTCAAGCTTGCAAACTGGGTAGAGAATAAAGAGATAATTTTGCCTTTAATAAAATCAAACCTAACAAGACCCTAGACACCCGATTTCGAATAGTAGAA
>JBCCRZ010000813.1:0-1957 GCA_039200855.1 Cyanobacteria bacterium P01_D01_bin.44
CCAAGGTAGATGGCTATCAGTTTCTCAAGCAGGTGCGCGATGATGTGCGCTACAAGGGGTTGCCGGTGATATTTTTGACGGCCCGTGGCATGACTAGCGATCGCATTCAAGGGTACCAGGCGGGCTGCGATGCCTACTTGCCTAAACCCTTTGACCCCGAAGAACTGGTTGCCATGGTTACCAATTTGATTGGTCGGCAATCTGCCCGCACCCCTGACCCCTCGGAGGTGCCTGATATTGCGGTTATGGCCCGCCAAATCGAAGAAATCAAGGCGCTGCTGACCCAGCGCGGTACGATTCCCCAAAAACAGTCGCCGATCCGCATTGATCTTACCCCCCGCGAACAAGACGTGCTGAATTTGGTGGCCGAGGGCTTGATGAATAAAGAAATTGCCAGCCGTCTGGGCACCACCGTCCGCAATGTTGAAAAATACGTCAGCCGTTTGTTTGGCAAGACCGGCACCAACAGCCGCACCGAGCTGGTGAGGTTCGCCTTAGAGCATGGATTGGTAACGACGTAGGGGCGAGATCACCTCGCCCCTACGCAAATAAATCCAACGGAAATGGCCCATAGGTGCCCACCACCCCATCCATCTCCGGTTCGCTGGCATGATACGACACCAGCACCCCCCGCGATGCCCCGGCGTAGTCGTCTAAATACCAGGCCCCTTTCTCCGTATTAAATTTCAGAAAAACAGCTCCCTCGTGGGCTGGCAGCTCTAACTTAATAGGTCGAGCAAACACCTCAACGTACTGCTCTAGCGCCTGTTGCCCCTCGGCCAATGTGGCTGCACACACCCCAATGGTTTCGTAGTCTGCCAACTCACTAAACCACAGCAGCGCCTCGCGAATCGACTGACGCTCCTGATCGTTTAGTTGGGGGGGGACATGCAGACAGCTAAATTGGGCCAGCTTTTGACGTACGGATTTAATCTGCGCTGGTGTTGGCGCTGGTGTCGGGTCGAGCATCGCTTTCTAAAAAAATCTGGGCTCACTAAAGCGTAGGGGATTTTCATCCCGCTGATAATCCGTATTTTGCAGAAATTTTATGTCGCTAGCTTGCGAACAGTCGCCGAGTCCAGTAACGACATCCTACAGCCTGCGGGTTAAGGATATGCCCAAAGATGAGCGCCCTCGAGAGCGATTGCTCACCTACGGTGTAAAGACGCTCCACACTGCGGAACTCATTGCGATTTTGCTCGGGACTGGCATCAGCCGCGGGCAAAAGCTATCGGCGGTGAACCTGGGGCAGCATTTGCTTAATCAACTCAGTCAGGACGGTCGCCAGTCGTTGGACGTGCTGCGCAATATCGCCCCCCAGGAGCTGATGAAACTGCCTGGGATTGGCCCCGCTAAGGCCACCACGATTTTGGCTGCTATTGAGTTGGGTAAGCGCGTCTTCCAAACTCGCCCGGCGGATCGCACCGTTGTGGATGACCCGGCGATCGCCGCCGCCGCCCTCAGTCAAGATCTGATGTGGCAAACCCAGGAGCGGTTTGCCGTTGCCTTGCTGGATATCAAGCATCGGCTGTTGGGCACTAAAGTGGTCACCGTGGGGACGGCGACAGAGACCCTGGCCCACCCCCGCGAAATTTTTGGCGAAGCGATTCGCCAGGGGGCTACGCGGGTAATCGTGGCCCATAATCATCCTTCGGGCAGCCTCGAACCCAGCGCTGAAGATATCACTCTGACCCGTCAGCTGCTGCAAGGCGCAGAGGTTCTAGGAATTCCTTTGCTGGATCATTTGATTTTGGGGAATGGGGACTTTTTGAGCTTGAGGCAAACGACCAGCCTCTGGGATGAGACGTAATAGCCCTCCCCCATCCATGCTTCAATAAAAGCAGGTATTGTCGAAAACATTAGGAGAGATATCGATGGCTGCTGTAACCTACGTTTTCTTACTGGGCGCTGCTTTTGCCACGGCGATTGGGTCTTATTACGCGCTGCGGGCGATTAA
>JBCCRZ010000814.1:0-1917 GCA_039200855.1 Cyanobacteria bacterium P01_D01_bin.44
AATAGGTGTACATGTTTTCCCGGCGAAGCTTACCTGGGTCGAGCCCGTCACGGATGCCTTCTAAGCCCGCTGCCAAGATCATGGCGGCCCCTAAGTACAAATTGGTGGAGATGTCGGCAGCTCGGCATTCGACTCGGCCGCCGCCCATGGGGATGCGCAGCATATTGGTGCGGTTGTTGTTGCCGTAGCAGACGTAGACTGGCGCCCAGGTAAAGCCTGACATGCTGCCTTGGCGAACCAGGCGTTTGTAGCTGTTGACCGTGGGACAGGTCACCGCCACGATCGCTTTGGCATGTTTAAGGACGCCGGCAATAAACTGATAGCCCAGCTTTGAGAGCCCACAGACATCATCAGGATCCTCAAAAAGATTTTGTCCGGTCTCCAAATCAGCCAGGGACATGTTGTAATGGGCACCGCTGCCCGTCTGGTTGGCATAGGGTTTCGGCATAAAGCTGGCAAAATAGCCCTGTTCCCGCGCCAGTTCCTTCACCATGAATCGGAAGAACGTCAGGCGATCGGCCATCGTTAAGGCATCGCAGTAGGTAAAGTCCGTCTCAAACTGGCCTTGAGCATCCTCATGGTCGAAGGAATAGACATCCCAACCCAGGCCATTCATCGCGCTGACGATGGCGTCTAGAATTTTGTAATTGTCGAGCACCGTGGGCAGGGCATAGGCGGCCTTGGGCAGGGTGTCGCGATCGCTGACCGGCGCAAACCCAGCGTCGGTCTCCTGGAAAATAAAAAATTCGGTTTCAATGCCCAGGTTAAAGCCGTAGCCCATGGCTGCCGCCTGTTCCAGCGTATTTTTCAAAATCGTGCGGCAGCAGGCTTCAAAGGGCTGACCGCGAAGGTGAAGATCACTGGCAAACCAGACGATTTCGGAGTTCCACGGCAGCACGGTGGCACTAGCCGGATCGGGCAGGGTGCCGACTTCGTCATCATTGATTTCCTGCGGCACCCCATCGAGAGCAGCGCCGGTAAACAGCTCAGAGCCTTGCATCATGCGGTCAAAATGACTCAGAGGCACCACTTTGCCCTTACACATGCCATGGATATCCACAAAGCTGGCCATCGCATATTTCACCCCTTGTTCTTGCAAGGAGATTTGCAGAGCCGTGAGTTCGGGCGAGAGGGGCTGGAGGTCTGGGTACATGGGCGCGATGAGCTTTGAAATACAAGGAAAAGCTTTAAGCCGACAAAGCTGCTGGGGTCGAGAGCAGGGCAAACCAAGCCTGTGCCACCTGGCGAGCAAACACCGCTGACTGAGCCCCGTAGGCTTGTATTTGACGCTGAAACTGTGGGCCTAAATCGGGATAGTTAGCCTGAATCCACGCACTTTCCATCGCTTGCCATCCCGCAATAATTTCAGCGGTGACTTCGAGATGAAATTGAAAGCCATAAATCTTGGAGCCGATGCGAAAAGCTTGATGCCGACAGGTTTCGTTGGTCATTAGCCAGGTCGCCGACTCTGGCAAATCAAACGTGTCGAAGTGCCACTGCATCACCTTCAGGTCGGCCGAACAGTTTTTAAGCCAGGGTTCTTGAGCGGTCACATCAGCGACGGTGACGGGGGTGAATCCGATTTCTGGGGTGCTGTGAGGATACACCCGACTGCCAAAGGCCCGGGCAACCAGTTGAGCCCCCAAACACACGCCCAAAATGGGCTTGTCTTCTCGATAAAACTGCTGAATTAGGTCTACTGTTGGCCGCAGATGAGGAAACTCGGCATCGTCGTAAGCTCCCATGGGGCCACCCATGATGACGAGACCGGCATAGTCTCCGGTTGGGGGAACAGGTTGCTCATCGGGTGACCAAATGACTAGCTGAGCCCCACAGTTCGTTAATTCATCGCCGAGCACTCCAGCCGGATCGAGGGCAGTATTTTGTACGACTAAAACAGTTGGGGGCATTGCACAC
>JBCCRZ010000815.1:0-1849 GCA_039200855.1 Cyanobacteria bacterium P01_D01_bin.44
CCATCTTCCATGGGAATTTATTTCAATTTGCCTAGCTTCAAGTTGAAACAGAATCTGGATAAATTCTGCTATATTCTACACAACTTAAGCTTTTTATTAGCATATATTCTCAAAAAGGCTGTGCTGATGACGCCTTAGCGGAGCAGAATGCTAGCCTGCATACGATGCAGGGTTGACGTATAGACCACCCGAGATTTTGCTGACCATTGCATCAGACCGTCGATTTCAAACTGTTTGAGAAAGCGGGTAATGGTGACTCGAGTGGTTCCGATGGCATCGGCTAACTCTTGGTGAGTAATTTTCATTGGTATCAAACGCCCTTCCGGAACGGGATGGCCAAATCGGTTTGCCAGCCAACCAATAAATTGCAATAAGCGACAGTCAATATGGCGACAGTGCAAAATGCGGAGCAGCGCCAGGGCCTGATGAGTCTGCTCAACCATTACATTGGCAGGCAGCTGGGACAGGCTACTCATCTGCTCTGCAGAGACCGAGGTGATGCATTGAATTTCATAGGGATGCATCAAGATAAGCTCAGTCCCTACCAGGCTACCAGGCCCCCAAAAGCTCACAGGGATAACATACCCTTCTTCGTCCCAGGTAATAATACGCACAAAGCCTGCATGGATTTTCCACAGGGCCCGACCTTTGATTGGTAAAGTTTCTCGCCGCTTGAAGGTTACTTTAGGAGCCGAGAAAGAGGGGTGTGCTATTGGTTGTGATAGGGTCTGTGAAAGGGGCTTTTGAGAGATTTGAAGCATTGTCATAATAGGAATCTAAAAGAGGACCTGATTAACGATCTATTGCTGAATCAGGTTGAGCGGCGACTCTAAAACGGCAGAACGCCAGTAGTCTCTGATCGTGTTAGCCACTTGCTTAGGATGATCAAAGTGAAAAAAGTGATGACCTTGAGGACAGCGCCAGAGACGATCGTCTGGTTTTAAGAAGGGCTGCCATCGATCTTGCATGGAGCCATCGACGATCCCATCTTGCCCGCCAAAGCAGATTAACAGGGGCGGGGTAATCCCCCCTGCGGCAATCTCAGTTCGATCTGCTAAGGAGTGTAATGATAACCCAGTATCGAGATCGCGTTCGAGTACCTGCATCAGCGCCCGGGTCAGGCTGTGCCCCTGGGGGCCAAACAAGAGTCTCACCATTTGCGCCAGGATAATGTCTCGACTACAGGGCAACATTTGTCGCAGCCCATGGTACTGGCTATGCCAGTTGGCCGCTGGACTCGCCCCCACCGATAAAAGCGTCAGCGACTTGACTCGATGGGGAAACCGACGCGCATAGATGAGCCCGATCACCCCGCTGAGACCATGACCCAAAAGATGGAGTTTGGGGGTCGCAGTGAGACTTGTTTGCTCAGTGCGATCGCACCGCCCGACATAATCGTGCAGCATTTTCACAGGCGTGTCTAAGCAACAGGGCTCGTCGGAGGTTTGATGATATTCCCAACGGCGAATTGCCGTATATCTAGCCAATTGACACAGCAGTCGCTGATCAAACTTCTTTAAGTGAGGGCTTACGGTCAGCCACAGCGCATTGGTCACTTGAGTCATGGTTAAACCTGTGGAGCGACGGCTTATTATTGAGTCTATTTCTCAATAAGCTTCTCAAGCAGTAGTATAAGGCAAAATATCTGAAATAGAAATAATTCCTGATAAAGGGCAGGCGGTAAAGGGACATCCCCCTTCTAGTGTTAGCGGCGCGAAGCGCGGGGACTGACGGGGATCTATCGGTTGCTTGAGCGATTGAGGATCCCCCCAACCCCCTTGAAAAAGGGGGAGCTAGCAAAGTTGTACATGCCGTTGGATGTCAACGATTACAGCGATCGCAAACCCCA
>JBCCRZ010000816.1:0-1743 GCA_039200855.1 Cyanobacteria bacterium P01_D01_bin.44
AAATGGGAACAGCTGGCCATCGATCAGCGCAATTTGCTGTTTTGGCACGAGGTCGCCCGGATTCAGCAAGATACCATTCCGAGGGATGGCTGGGAGATGGCGGCTCTGGCGATTGGCCTGGGTGGCGCAGTCGGTGAGCTATGGGTGCAAGATGGTTTGCTGCTGATTTTAGCCCTGGGGCTGTGCGGGGTTTCAGGCTGGCGTTTGTACAAGCGCAATAACGCTCAAAAAACCCTGCAAGAAGCGATCTCCGCCGACGAGAAAGCGATCGCACTGGCCACAAGGTTTGGATACACCTTGCCCAATGCCTATAAGAGCCTGGGTAGTGCTCTCAAAACCCTGATTGAGCAAACCCCCAAAAAGCGTCAGCGCGACCGATACATTAAACGCCTGGAAGCGTTGAAAAAGAGTGCCAATCGGGCTAAGGAACGGACCAAGAATGAACGAAGTGGCGAACGAGGACCTTCTAGGGCTTACTAGGTAGGCATTGAATACCGGCCAGAAGCTAAAAGTTTAGAAAATATCTTCAAACCAAAGGCGTCTTTAACAACTGTTAAAGACGCCTTTATGTTTAACTTGCATATTCGATAAAACCCTTACCAAATAATTAGGAGGTAAAAATTTTGTAGACGAAACCCAAAAATCCAATTACAGACAACTCAACCCATGGTTCTATCTGTATTTTGCCCTCTGAAAAGAAACTAAAGTCCATGGAGAAAGGATTTGATTTCTCAGTAATTTTCAGGCTGATTTTTAGGCTTTCGTCTGGAAACCGCAAAATTACAGATGTAGAACATCCGCAGATCCCCTCAAGTCACTAGCAGAGGAGCAAATTAAATTTGTATGTGAAGAGCCTTCTACAGGTCATCATCTGTACGGTGATTTTGCATCAGTGTGCAGTTGATTAAAAGCACTTGCAAAGTTTGTGCAACCCAATAAGTTCGTAGTGTAGACAGGGTTTAGTTATTGCAATCATTGACGGCGTGTCTCATCAATTTAAAGAATCTTAGCTTCCGTTTCTTATTTGTATCTTCAAAAAGTTAGCAAGATTCCCTGAAGCCTTGGGAGAAAAAAGCCCACAACCTAATGGGCTCGATAACCTGGATTTGATGTAGATGACATTTGCCTACGATCAAGTAATCTAAGCCTCGTTCAAAAAGCTTTGAATACCCTGTAGCAGCAACTCGGCCAATCACCTGTTAATCTTGTCAATCCCCAGAACGGCCATTCAATGCGTATCCTAATATATTCTTACAACTATCATCCTGAACCCATCGGCATTGCCCCTCTGATGACCGAATTGGCCGAAGGATTAGTACAACGGGGACATGAGGTCAGAGTCGTCACGGCGATGCCCAACTATCCTGAGCGCAAAATATATGCTCCCTATCGCGGCCAGTTATATTGCAATGAAGCTCGGAATGGGGTTAATATCCAGCGCTGCTACGTAGCCATTCGACCCAATCCAGGGGTTTTGACTCGGATCTTACTAGATGGCAGTTTCGCTTTACTGAGTTTTACCCAGGCGCTGCGTGGCTGGCGGCCCGATATCATTCTCTCCACCAGTCCATCTCTGCCAGCCTGCGTGCCTGTGGCCTTGCTCAGGATGATTTATGGCTGCCCAACCGTCTTAAGCCTGCAAGACATTTTGCCGGAGGCTGCTGTCCAGACGGGACTAATTAACAATAGGCTGGCTATTCGCGCATTTGAGCTGTTAGAAAAGTTTGCCTATGCCAGCGCCAG
>JBCCRZ010000817.1:0-1652 GCA_039200855.1 Cyanobacteria bacterium P01_D01_bin.44
AATCTCCTCGTCATACTGGCGCAGGCTCTCGTAGTCGTACTCATCCGGAGGCTCTGGATAGGTGAGCCGCTGATTTTTTTGCGGTTGCTTAGGTTGGGCGGGAGGGGCAGTCTCGGTGGCCTCAGGCTGCACCTGTTCAGAAGTGGGCCCAGGGGAGGGTTCAGGCGTCGGCTGGGCCATTGCCAGGGGGGCCATTCCAAAAATCAGCTGTAACCCTAACCAAGCCGCTGCACACCCGCTTAAAATTCGTCGGACCATCGCAGTCACCTCACCCGCTGAGACTGCCTCAATTTTAGAAAAGGGAGCTGGAGTTGCGATCGCGTCGTAATGCTACTTATTCTGCCGCCGTCGCCACGCCAGTGTTCACAAACGAATCATGGACTTGCAAAATCATCGCTTCGGCATCGGCGTTACTAGGCGAATATTGGCTGGTAAGCACTGCGGTTTGCAAATCGCCGTAGCCTACAAACGTAGAAATGATCTTGACCTCATCACTGGCACTCATCCAGATTCGAAAGGCGGGCTGATTATCCACATTCGCCACCAGATAGCGACCAACCTTCGCTTGATCTGCAATAAACTGATCAATGCTGCGATTGATCACCGCATCCGGATCCTCCCGGAGTAGCTGCACTTGAGTATGGATATCCATAGTGGGATCGCCATTTGAGACACTGACAATCTCGATAGTGTCCTCACCGAGGGAATCCACCTGCCATCCCTGCGGATACTGGATTGCAAAGGCGTCGGGCTCAGTATGGGTCACAAAGCTCGCCTGAGCGAGGCTGGCCTCAGCCAGCACCAAAGGAACGCCCCGCTCTAAAATCGGGTCTGCCCGTGTCGGTAAGTCAGTCACCCCCACGAGTCCTAAACTCATCAATATCGGTAAGCCAAGGCGAGTGGTAATCAATATAGAGTCCCCCACGGACGATACCCATCTTAGAATCGTTGCTAGCAGCATCTCAGGTCTCAATGAAATTTTCTAGTCCTTTGTTACAGTTTGCTCGATTGTCCATTGCTGTGGGCATCTGTTGGGTGTTTGGCATCAATGACGCCAGTGCCCGTATCCGCTATCGCCCCTCACCACGGGGGATTCCGGCCCAGCGAGCCTCGGGGGGCACCCGTGGTGAGCCCCCTGCGCTCTGCACCACCGGCAACCAGCCCATGACGGCGGTTTCCCCGGTCGAAAACCTGGGGTTCACCACCGAGGCATATCCCGAATTTCATTGGTATATGCCTGAGAATACGGTCAGCCTCATTGAGTTTTGGCTCTATGAATCGGATGCAGAGACCGGGGTCGATAGCCCTATCTATCAGTCTGTCTTTGTCACCAGTCAGTCAGAAGGCATTGCTACACTACAGCTGCCCGAGACCGCGGGGCTACCGCCGTTAGAAGTTGGCCAAACTTACCATTGGGTGGTCAGTGCCCACTGCGACGTGGATGCCATACAAGCCGACATGGTTGTCGATGGCTGGATTGAGCGCATTGAGGCAGATGCTGACCTACAAACCCAGATGGACGCTGCTGCCACCAACGTTGAACGAGCCGCGATCGCAGCTGAAAACAGCCTCTGGTTTGACGCGACCCAGCTATTGTCCAGTCATATTATGCAAAACCCCGATGATCTAGAGGCCCAAAGCGAATTTGAGAG
>JBCCRZ010000818.1:0-1631 GCA_039200855.1 Cyanobacteria bacterium P01_D01_bin.44
AATTGCGTGCCGTTCTTTGACCGGGGTTTGATGGGTAATCGCTGGGATTAGAAAATCCTGGGAGATGCGATAAACCGTGGCGTTGTCATTGGTAAAGATAATCGTGCGGTCAGGATAGTGCTGACTGAGCAGATTTTCAAGCACGGCGAGTTTGCCCTCGGTACCCAGGGCAATGGACTTCGCCTCTCGGTGGGCCAGCATCGCCCGCCGACCTTTTTGAGAACGGGCGCTCATTTGTACGAACCGCTTCCAGCCTTCGGCGCTGCCCAGCCAGATATTGGACTGCTGCAAAAAGTCATTGCGTCGCTGGATGAGCTGGCTATACCGTTCCCGCTCAGCATCGGAGAGCTGGACCCGCAGCTGCACAATTTGGTAAGGGGCCAGGGCCTGCCCCGACAGCTCAGCGGCGGTTTTGCGGTAGACTACTGGCCCCAACAGCGTGTCGAGATCTCCGTGGCGACCGTCGGCACGTTCGGGGGTGGCGGTCAGCCCCAGGCGATAGGGGGCAACGGCATATTCGGCAATCACCCGATTAAAGTCGCTGGGCAGGTGATGGCACTCGTCGCAGATCAGCAAGCCATAGCGATTGCCCAAAGATTCGGCATGGATGGCGGCACTGTCGTAGGTAGCGACCAAGATCGGGGTGCGATCGCGACTGCCACCCCCTAACAAACCCACCTCCACCTGGGGAAATGCCGCCTCTAGATGGGCGTACCACTGATGCATCAAATCCAGGGTTGGCACCGTAATTAACGTACTGCGGGGCGTCGCCTGCATCGCTAACTGAGCCAGGTAGGTTTTACCCGCCGCCGTCGGTAGCACCACCACCCCGCGCCAGCCCGCTTGGACCCAGGCCTGCAATGCCTCGGTTTGATGGGGATAGGGCGACCAGGTTAGCTGTGGTGTCAGCTCTAGGGGCTCAAACCCAATCGCCTTATCTTGAAAGGCAGTTTGCTCAGCCCTCAGCCGCTCTACCAGGGTGCGATATTGATTGGCCGGAATCCGAAACCGCTCAACGCGATCGTCCCAAACGGCGTGATCGATCCAGCCGCGCCCCCGCGGCGGTGGATGCAAAATCAAAGTACCGCGATCAAAGGTGAGGGTGGGGGTTCTCGCCATCTCGCATCAACGTTGGGGCCAAAACAGTTGCCAGAACAGTGGGGCTGTAATCAGGAAAATCGAGTTTAGGACGTTCTCTGATTTACTATAGCGGCTTACCGCAACGCGGATTCTGTTTGGTTCAATAGTGGGTGCAACCTCGCTGCAAATTTCTCGAACGCCGCACGGTCGCTTTTGAGTTCGTACAGTGCAAACCCCAACGTCAACCACGTTTTAACATCTAATACTTTGGCTTTGAAACCGCTTGATCACAGGGGTTAAAATAAAATTTCGGCCAAGGGCATCCACTCGATTAAAAGTATTCCCGTGCCTTTAGCCAGAGTCCCTTTCTCCGCACCTATGACCGATTCCACCCGCCTTGAAAAAGACTCCATGGGAGAGCGCCAACTCCCTGCCTCGACCTACTACGGCATCCAAACCCTGCGCGCCGTTGAGAATTTTGCCATCAGTGGGCTTAAGCCACTGCCCACCTATGTAGATGCCTGCGTGCTAATCAAAAAGGCCACCGCCCT
>JBCCRZ010000819.1:0-1625 GCA_039200855.1 Cyanobacteria bacterium P01_D01_bin.44
CCAGGTACTGGACACCGCTGAGATTACCTGTGAGATTGTCCCCTTTGAGCAGATGGTACGACCCACACCTGGTCACACCCTGGGAGAATACATCGATCCTGGCATCTATGCTGAAACTAATCCTAACGTCGACGTCCCTGCCGCCGCTCACCTACATTGCACCTCAGAACCCGTCCAGGAACAGCTTTATTCCCATGTATTGCGCAGCCTTTGTCCGGTAACTAGCCAACCGGATTGGGCTACCGTAGTAGTGCGCTATCGAGGGCCAAAACTTGATCGGTCTTCCCTATTTCACTATCTGGTCACCTATCGCAACCATCAGGGCTTTCACGAAGAGTGTTGCGAACGGATCTTTACCGATATTCTGAGCGCCTGTGCGCCGACTGAGCTGGCCGTGGGGTGTTACTTTGCCCGGAGAGGGGGCATTGCCATCTCGCCAATTCGCTATCGAGCATCCCCCGAATTTTGTCAGGATTTGTTCGATATTCGCCTCGATCGCCAGTAAGAGATTGGCGTATTTCTCAAAGCGGCGGCAACAAAATAAATCTGGTCAATATACTGAGGCCCAAAACAACCCCTGCCGTTGCTATCCCTAACCACAACAACGAAATCCCTCGCCATGACTGGATCTGCACTGTGCCTGGCGGTGTAAAATTCACTTGAAACTTAGCCACCTTTTCCACATTGTTAGGTTGAGGGGAATTCATTTTCTTGAATAACTTAGGCAGAGGAGTTTGGTCAACATTGTCTACGGAGGTTGGCGTTACGGCTTCATAACCCACAAGGTCGCCTGCCCCATCAAGCCCCACCAAGTAGCTGAGGCGACCCGCAGCTGGGTCAATGTCAGTTTTCCAGGTCTGCAAAATTTGGGTATAGAGCTTTTTAGCTAGGGCTCGATTGTCTTTGTAGCTGACGAGGTCAGGGGCCAAGGCTACGCCAGAGGAGGAGACTGAGTCAGTCATTTTTTTATCGAGTAGACAAAAACAAATCGCTTGGGTAGCCGCCGAAGCAGTGAGCCCAAACACACCCAAATCCATTGAATCAATTAGGGGAATCGGTCGCGGCACAAATGTCGCCCACACTGTCACAAATACAGCGGGGAGCCCACCCATTAACGCGGCTAGCAGCGGGACCAGGATCCACCATCGCGCCTTTGCTACTCGAGACCGTAGCACAACCCACTGGAGAGAACCTGGCAGCAGCGCCGCTATCATCATGAAGCCAAGGACAACTACCCCATAGAGCACAAACCCTTGCCAGGTTAACCCAAAGGAAGACCCCATGAGTGATAGTTGCCACGACTCTAGCATCTGGTAAAGCGTGTTAAATAAGGTGGTACTCAGACCCACAACCAAAATCCATCGCCAATCAACTCGATATCTGCGCAAAACAAGCCATTGGGCAGCCCCGAGCAATGAGCCTAAGATCAGCCCGGTTGCGATCGCATATCTCAGCGGACTATAGTCATAAGCCTGCTCAAACGTGGGGCGAGACACCACAAATTGTGCCCCCCACTGACTCACACAAGTCGCCAGGATAAACAACGCGATAAAACCCGGTCTTTCGAACGGCTTGATCAGCAGACGCTGAGCCGCCGCAAAACTATAGGAACTGGGCATAAGATC
>JBCCRZ010000820.1:0-1588 GCA_039200855.1 Cyanobacteria bacterium P01_D01_bin.44
CACGGATCAACCACCACCTCTACTTCTCGCTCTCGCCCGCCCGAGACCAAAAACTGGCCCACCCTTTCCACCTGACGCAGCCGGGGCATCACCACGTCATCGACTAAATCGCGATAGTGGTATTCATCTGTTGTAAATCCCAGTTTGGGCGTCAAGATTGCCCACATCATTGGGTCGCTACTGCTGCTGACGATCTCCACGTCTGATTCATCAGCTTCTAATGGTAAGGAAGCCACTTGCTGGAGCTTACCCAGCACATCTACAAATCGCTCGTCAACATCAGTGCCCCAATCAAACTCCAGGCTGATGGTGCTGATGCCCAGACGGCTTGTGCTGTTAATTTCTTGAATCCCTTCGACTTCCTCCATGCGCTCTTCAATCGGGCGCGTGACCAGGTCTTCAACCTCGGTCGGACTGGCCCCCGGGTAGGGCGTGGTAATGGTAATTTCTGGGCGATCGCCGCCAGGTTGTAGCTCTGAAGCTAAAAGGCTGCGCTCAGACGCAAGCCTGGCCTGGGCTTGTGAGAGCGCTAGCCGCTGGTCTGCGTCATCCAAGATGGCGACTGTAGTGCCAGCGCTGACGGCATCGCCAGGCTCAACCAAGATTTGCTGCACGACGCCTGAGGTTTGCGATCGCAATGTGGCACTCGTTCGAGCCTCGACTTGACCAATTAACTCAACCGATCTAACCCCCTCTCCATAGCTCAGTGGCGTGATCTCAACCGGGCGGGGTGGTATCTCTTGAACAATAGATGCTGAGGAAGCGACGTTGCTATTTGAATTCATCCGATACCAAACAAATCCCCCTCCTATCAGGACGCACATCACTAAAAACCAGGGTAGTCGTCGAACTAAGCGCCGCTAGGAGTTGCAATGAACAGCACTGACCAATTGTCAGGCAGTTTTTTTCTGCTGAATGAAACTTGGCAGGGCAGTTTCATTCAGCAAATTTGAGCCTGCGGAACGCTCCTTTAAGACATAACCTATGCCTCGTATCGTTTGAATGAGATCATCAGCAGGTTTCAGCTTTTGACGCAGGTATCGTATATAAACATGCAAGATATTGCTGTTATTTTTAAGCGAGATATTGGGCCATACCTTATCTAGAATTTGCTGATGTGTTAATACCTGCTGAGGATGCGCCATTAGATATTTGAGTAGATCAAACTCTTTTGAAGTGAGTTCAATCGGTTGATCGCCACGATATACCTCATAGGCTTGGGCATCTAATCGCAGGTCTGCGAAGACAAACACCCCCCCTGCCTCCAATTTTCTCCAGCTGACGCGCCTTAACTTGGCACGTACTCGAGCGAGGAACTCTTCGATGGCGAAAGGCACGGGGAGATAATCATGAGCACAAGCATTTAAACTGACTATTCGATCTTGAATACTGTCACTCCCCAGCAACATAATCGGGATGTCTTTCATCACTCGAGACAAATGACAACAGGGCTCTAAATTAGACTTGTCGGGCAGGCTCATGATGATCAGATCTAGCCTGAGCTGCTGTACTTTCAAAAGATTAGGAATACTATTCGCTATCTGACTTACGCGATATCCTTGTTGAAACAGGATTTTTTCAAGGACAG
>JBCCRZ010000821.1:0-1519 GCA_039200855.1 Cyanobacteria bacterium P01_D01_bin.44
ACATTAACAAAATCATCTACTCAAATCATTTCTGCTGATGTATCAGATCTTTTTGAAATGCTGAAGCCTTTACATAAGGCCATATTTCGTAAAAAGACTATTTTTTCTAAGGGATCGCACCTTATCAAAAGTTAATTTAATTTCATATACTGAGGACGGGCGCATTCAAATAGGTATTTATCCTTATTGCCGTCTGGTACGTTCGCCTAGTGATGTTTTTAGGTTAGGAGCGCTTTACCGATTCCTCCGACCTCATCCTGAGGGGTTAGGCCGCCGCGAAAACCGTAATCTATTTCTCTTCGCCTCAATCTAGACAAGCGTCCATATTCAGCACAAGGTTGCGCCTCTGCCGAGTTGCACGCTGTAAATTGTGATGACTTTAGAACATTTTCCATGGCTGACGATGCTGGTGATATTTCCCACCCTGACGTCGTTCGTCATTCCTTTGATCCCCGAAGATAAGCCGACCTGGATTCGAAATTATGCCCTTGGGGTAAGTCTGGTCGAGTTTGCACTCATTCTCTATACCTTTGCGACTCAATATGATTTAAATGCCTCTGGCTTACAGCTTGTTGATAGCTTTGCCTGGGCTCCGCAGATTGGCTTGACGTGGTCCTTGGCGGCTGATGGTCTGTCGATGCCCCTGGTGATCTTGAGTGGCTTAGTCACCACCCTGGCGGTGATGGCGTCTTGGAAAGTTACTCTCAAACCCCAGCTATATTTCACTATGCTGATGCTGATGTATAGCGCTCAGATGGGGGTTTTCCTGACTCAAGATCTGCTGATGTTTTTCATCATGTGGGAGCTGGAGCTGGTTCCGGTTTATTTGTTGATTTCTATCTGGGGCGGTCCTAGGCGCCTCTATGCAGCGACTAAGTTTATTCTTTACACCGCCATTGGGTCGATTTTCATCCTGCTAGCGGCAATGGGAATGGCTTTTTATGGTGAGACCACTAGCTTTGATCTTGGTGAGTTAGCCCTTAAGGACTACTCCCTGCCCTTCCAGTTATTTGCCTATGCGGGCTTTTTGATTGCCTTTGGCGTGAAGCTACCCATTTTTCCGTTTCACACCTGGCTACCGGATGCCCACAGTGAAGCACCTGCACCGGTTTCCATGATTTTGGCCGGGGTGCTGTTAAAGATGGCGGGCTACGGCATGCTCCGCATGAACATTGAGCTGCTGCCCGATGCCCATGTCTACTTTGCACCGGTTTTAGCCATCTTGGGGGTCGTCAATATCATCTATGCCTCTCTGACTGCGTTTGGTCAGGATAATCTTAAGCGTCGGATGGCTTACTCCTCAGTTGCCCACATGGGGTTTGTACTGATTGGCCTGGCTGCGTTTACGACCCTGGGGATCAGTGGCGCGTTGCTACAAATGATCTCCCACGGCTTGATTGCAGCGGTGATGTTCTTTTTGTCGGGGGTTGCCTATGATCGCACCCATACCCTGGCAATGGACAAAATGGGCGGCATGGGCCGTGCGATGCCGGTGGTGTTTGCGCTGTTTACAGCTGGG